>JBGQGT010000046.1:0-10148 GCA_041497595.1 Gammaproteobacteria bacterium | reverse complement strand
CGACCAGTCTTTCAATCGGGTGAGATCGATGCCCGCCGTTTTGTAATCGTGGAAGTCGTAGCGAACGCCGTGGACGTTCAGCCAGGCGAACGCCTTCTTCATGGTGTTGCAGTTCTTGATTCCGAAAATCGTGATCACGATAGGGGAGAAGCAGGGGCTAGGGATGAAGCAGGGGCTAGGGGTTAGGGAAGAGCAGGGGCTAGAAGTTCCAGACCGAGACGAAAGAGCTTTTCCCCTAGTCCCTAGCCCCTAACCCCAAGTCCCTTACAACGTAAAGATCTTCCCCGGATTCAGAATGTTCTGTGGATCCAGCGCCTTCTTGATCTGGCGCATCACCGCGACCGCTTCGCCGTGCTCGGCGATGAGGAACTTCATTTTGCCCAGCCCGATGCCGTGCTCGCCGGTGCAGGTGCCGTCCATCGCCAGCGCGCGCATCACCAGCCGCTCGTTCAGCCGCTCGGCTTCGGCGATTTCCTTCGGGTCGTCGCGATTGATCAGGAATCCGAGATGGAAGTTGCCGTCGCCGACGTGGCCGACCAGCGGCGCGGTCAGGAAACTTTTCTTGAGGTCGTTCTTGGTCTCGAGGATGCACTCGGCGAGACGGGAGATCGGCACGCACACGTCGGTCGCCCAGATTTCACACCCCGGGCGCAGCGCCTTGTTGGCGTAGGTCACGTCATGCCGCGCTGTCCACAGGTGGCTGCGCTCTTCGGGTTTGGTCGCCCATTTGAACTCGCCGCCGCCGTGCTCCGCCGCGATGGATTGCACCAGCTCCGCCTGTTCCTTGACTCCCGCTTCGGTGCCGTGGAATTCGAGAAACAGCGTGTCCTTGACCGGATAGTTGAGCTTCGAGAACTTGTTCACCGAGTCCATCTGCACGTCGTCCAGCAACTCGATGCGCGCCACCGGAATGCCGAGCTGGATGGTCTGGATCACGGTGTTGACCGCGCCTTCGATGTTTTCGAAGGAACATACCGCCGCGGCCATCGCCTCGGGGATGCCGTACAGCCGCAGCGTCACTTCGGTGATGATGCCGAGCGTGCCTTCCGAGCCGACGAACAGGCGGGTGAGATCGTAACCGGCGGCGGATTTGCGCGCGCGCCGCGAGGTGCGGATGATGCGGCCGTCGGCCAGGACCACCGTCAACGCCAGAACATTCTCGCGCATGGTGCCGTAGCGGACCGCGTTGGTGCCGGAAGCGCGGGTCGCTGCCATGCCGCCGAGGGATGCGTCGGCGCCGGGATCGATCGGGAAGAACAGACCCTGGTCGCGGATGTGCTCGTTCAGTTGTTTGCGGGTGACGCGCGCCTGTACCGTGACGTCGAGGTCTTCCGCGTTCACGCGCAGGACCTGGTTCATGTTCATCAGATCCACCACCACGCCACCCAGGTGAGGGATGACGTTGCCTTCGAGCGAGGTGCCAGTGCCGTAAGCGACGACCGGTGTGCGATGTTTTGCACAGATTCGCACGATCTCGGCGACTTCCTCGGTGGTATTCGGGAACACCACCGCGTCCGGGCGGTGCGGGTGGTGCCAGGACTCGTCCTTGCTGTGGTGGTCGCGCACTCCGGTGCTGGTGGAAAGTCGCTCACCGAACATGGCCTTCAGCTCGTCGATGGCGGACTGGAGCTCTGTTGCGGGCAGGCTCATTCGGATTTCCTCGGGAAGATAGGTTACATGTGACGGGGAAAGTCAAATCTTACCGCAAGGGCTCCTTGTCCGCCTGTGTGTGCGGTGCAGGTTGCGGGCAACCCTATCATCAGCTACTTTGAGACCCATGGGGATCGCGAAGAGATCGGGAATGCGCGCTGTGTCAGTCGGCGGGGCGGCAATCGTGCTGGTGTCCGGCTTGGCGGTGCCGGCGGCACTGGATGAGATTCCGGTGGCGGCGCTTTCGGCCGGCAGTTTTACCGTCGCGGCTGCCGACCGTTTCGCGTTCTCCGAACCGGCGCCGGTACTCGATTACCGGCAGCGGGAGAAATTTCTCCGTGGCCGCCATCACTTCAATCAGAAATGGGTGGTTTTCCCTTCCCTCGGCGGCGACTGGGGTCTGGGTCCGACGTTCATCGCTGACCGATGCTCGGGTTGCCACGTCGGTGGCGGGCGCGGCGACACCCCGAAGTCTGCGGACCAGCAACTGCTTTCGGTTTTGGTGCGCATTTCGATCCCGGGCGAAGATGAGCATGGGGGGCCAAAGCCGCACCCGAACTACGGCGACCAAATTCAGAACCAGGGCCTCATGGGGCAGGACCGCGAGGCGACCTATCTGGGCGAACGCGTGCCGCCGGAAGCCAATCTGTATCTCGACTGGCAGGAAACGCCTGCCACGTTCGCGGACGGCGAACAAGTCACGCTGCGCAAGCCGCGCCTGCGAGTGGAGAAGCTCAATTTCGGACCACTCGGCCCGGAGGTGATGTACTCGTTGCGGATCGCGCAGCCCACTTTCGGACTGGGACTGCTCGAAGCGCTGAGCGAGGCTGACATTCTCGCCATTGCCGAGAGGCAAAAAGCGCAAGGCGTGAACGGGCGCCCGAATTACGTCTGGGACGCAATCGGCAAACGCGTGGTGCTGGGACGGTTCGGCTGGAAATCGAATCAACCGTCGATCAGGCAACAGATCGCAGCGGCACTTCACGGCGATATCGGCGTGACCTCGCCGGTTTTCGACAGAGAGAATTGTCCACCGGTGCAGGTAGATTGCGCATATCAGCCGCCGGGCAACCAGCCGGAACTCGTTGAGGCCGACTGGGACGAACTGGAGTTCTGGACCCAGGCGCTTGCCGTGCCGGCCCGCCGCAACGTGGGCGATGCCGACTTCAGGAGCGGCGCGCGCCTATTCGCTGAGGCGCAATGCGCGGTCTGCCATGTGCCGGAGATGAAGGCGGGAGTACTGCCGGGACTGCCGCAGATCCAGGGCCAGGTTTTTCATGCCTACACCGATCTGCTTCTGCACGACATGGGCGAGGAGCTTGCCGATGGACGTCCTGACTTCAAGGCCGGACCGCGCGACTGGCGCACCCCGCCGCTGTGGGGACTCGGCTTGTCGCAGACTGTGAACGGAAGCACCGCGATGCTGCACGACGGCCGCGCCCGCAACGCCACCGAAGCCATCCTCTGGCACGGCGGCGAAGCGGAGAGCGCACGCGAGGCATTTCGAAACATGCCGAAGGCGGATCGGGAGGCGCTCCTCAAGTTTCTCTCCTCGATTTGAATGGCTGTCGGAGTGATATGCGTCCGATCAATTGTTGCTGGCGCACGCAAGGCGGTCGGGCTTGGGTGGTGATTCTTGGGTTCGGAGCGCTCGCCTGGCTGCCATTTGAAGCGGACGCCGCCACACCAGAGGAACTGCTCGCCCGCTACGAATTGGAAGCGCGCGCCGAAGCGCCGGCATTTCACGGTTTTTCCGCCGAAGAAGGACGGATGTTCTATTTTCAGAAATACCCGGTGCCGATTCTTGGCGACGTCGGCTGCGTATCCTGCCATTTGCAGGATCCTCGCCGGTCGGTCATGCGCCATCGCACGAAAGTGCCCTGCCGCGCATGCCACGTCATCGACGACGCGGAGCACGCTGACCCGGAAAACGCCAAGAAACGGGAAATCAACGCGTTCGCCCCCGTAGCCAATCCGCGCAGATTCACCGATCCCGAAATGGTGGAGAGATGGTTCCGGGTGAACTGCAATTACGTACGCAAGCGCCCCTGTACGGCCGTTGAAAAGGGCAACCTTCTGGCCTGGGTACTCAGCCTGGAGCGGAGCCCCATGGACAACAAGCCGGAATTGGGAAAAGAGTACGAATGGTTGCTTGCAGAATGAACCGCTTCGCGGGATTAGCCGGCCACGCTCGCGCGGGGCGCCATCGCTAAATCGGCAGATGGGTTACCAGGAGCGCTCATTGCGGGCGCCTGGATTGCCCCGGCATGGCTCCAAGTGCAGAGACAATAAAAAAGCCGGGGCAAGCCCCGGCTTGGATCGCTGGAGAGAACTCAAACGGCAGGGATGCCCGTGTAGTTGCTCTTGGCGACATAACCGTAAGTGGCGTTGCTGCGCTCGCCGCCCATGGCGATGTAGTCGGCCTTGATCTGGGCGATCTGGTCCTGGGTAAAGGGCTTGTTTTCGCTGATCTTCATGTCCAGGCCGTAGAGGTGCGCGGAGTTCAGGCCGAAGATCTTCTGCTTGACCTCGCTGTTCGGACCGCCAAGATGGGTTTTCCACTTGAACTTCTTCATGATGTCATCCGGAATTTCCAGCCTGCGCATGGCTTCGATCTGCCACTGCGGGCTTCCGTACCACACCGAGTCGGAACCCCAGACCACCCGTTCCGGCCCCATCAGGTTCACCAGCTGGCCGATGAACGCGGCGCAGAAGCGTGGGTTGGTGACGGCGGTGCTTGCAAACGTGCTGCCGATTTCCGCATACACGTTGTTCACACCGAATTTCTCCGGGATGCGGGCGAGATCGGTGGCCCACTCGACATAACCGGTATCCAGGAAAGACTGCAGGTCCTTGTCGGGCTGATCGGCCAGCCAGGGGCGCAGCGCCGAGTGGTAAATGACGAAATTCATTCCCGGCCAATCCTTGGCGGCCTTGCCCAGATCCCTGACCGTGGCGCTTTCCCAGGTGCCGGCAAAAGCCTTTTCGTAGTCGCGCGGCATCAGGCCCTTGTGGATACAGATGGTGTTGATGCCGGACTTGATCGCCTTTTCGTAGAACGGGTACATCAGCTTCTCGTCATCCAGCCGCCAGGCAAACTTCGACGGGCCGAAGGGGTCGCCGATGGTGTAGGACTTCCAGGACACCGGATGCAGGGTCTCGATGCCGCGATCCACTTCGTCCATCCAGTTCGGATACTTGGGCGTGATAATCGTATGGCCGAGCATGCGGGTGTTGCCGGCCATCTTGTTCACCGCGCGACAAGCAATTTGGATCGCGTCGTTGGACAACAGCCACCAGCTCGGATCGTCGAACGGCGCGCCCGACAGCAGCGACATCTTGGTATCGCTGTCGAGGAAAATCTCCTTCAGGTAGTTGTCCATCTTGTAGCGCGACAGGGTCAGTGGCACTGACATGATGTCCGGGTTGACCTTGGCGCCCACGGCCCACTTGGTCAGACCAAGCAGGCCTTCCTGCTTGAAGTCATCGCGGACGAAGTGGGTCTGGTCATCGAAAATGAACTGGCCAGAAAGCTGGCCGGCCCGGTATTTCGACATTTCCATGTCGGCGGCCTCAGCCTCGGAAACATCCCAGACCGGGCCGAAAACCTTGTTCATCGCCAGAAACGCTGTCGCCATGCCGGCGCTGCTTGCCAGAAACTGACGGCGACTGATGTTGTGGCGTTTGGCCTGAACGTCGGCCAACTCCTTGATCAGGCCCTCGACCTTTCTCTGGTCTTCGGTCTGCGGCAACGGATTGTATTCGCCGTTGGAGACGACCTGTGTGGGCACCGGCGAGCGAAATGCGACTTCGTCCGCTGGTGCGACAGTTTTCATCTCGTCGTCGCTCATATGCACGCCAATATGTCTTTGAATTGTCATGACTCCTCCTTGCTGCGCGTTACGTTGGAATAAAGTCGCGCTAAACTTTCGACACGACTGCTTGAAGCAAACTCAAACCGGAAGTTGGCGTCCGGCCGAAACCTGCCGCTTCACTTCTTTTCGAACTTGTATTCGGCATCCGGCGCGACCTTGCCTTCGCAGGCTGCGGCCATATTCCTCTTGGCGTTGTTACACGCGATGTTCGCCTGGGTGAAAATGTCGTTTGGATCACCCTTGCCTTCACAGTAGTACTCGTGCTGTTTCTTCGCGTCCTCGCAAGTGCCGCCTCGCGTGTCTTTCTCCGCCGCAATGCCGACGGTCGCGGCAAGTCCCAGGACTAATGCACCAATCAAGGAATGTGTTTTCAAAAATACCCCCTTTCGTGGCGGAGCGTTCGCCAGCACAATTCAAATTGTGGTTTGACCGGGACGACTACTTCTTGTCGTCGAACTTGTACTCCGGGTCTGGCGTATCAATGCCCTCACAGGCAGCTTTCACGTTGTTCTTGGCGTTGTTGCAGGCGGTGCCGATGGCAACCATGGAATCCGAGGCGGCGTTCTTCTCGTCGCAGAAATACTCCCGCTGGGACTTTGCATCCTTGCAATTTCCGGCGCGCTCCAGCCGCGCCTTTTGGTCATCGGCCGCGTCGACGGCGCAGCAGAACCCACCCAGGACCAGAAAAAAGGCGCCCAAAACGGTAGCTTGCTTGATCATTTGCTTCTCCTCCCTGCTTTTTTGTAGTGTTTACTGTTCCGAATGCCGGACGCGCACACTTCCGGTCGGCCTCATTCGTTCACCGTCCAACTTGGATGCGTGGTCAACCGGCCGCGGCTTGCCCGTAGTGTAAAAGAAAACGCCGTCGCCGCAAGCAACGGAACCGGGTCGGACGCGCACCGGCGGGAGGATTTTCTGACCGACCGGTCATTAATTAGACGCCTACATGACGGTGTCTATCCTCATGGCCAGCGTCACGCGGCCGCGTAGTGCTTGATGGTTTCTTCATTCCAGGCGAAGCCTGCGCCGGGCCGGTCCGGGATGATCACATTCCCGTTCCTGATCTCGAAAGGCTCCTGCAGGATCGGATTGGCCCAGTCCATGTATTCCAGCCAGTGACAGGTCGGCGTCACCGCCAGCAGATGGGCGCTGAATTCGGGGAACAGGTGGCTGGACATGTCGAGGTTATGAACCTGCGCAATGGCTACCGCCCGCATCCATCCGGTGACGCCGCCGATGCGCTGCACGTCGGGCATGTAGTACTCGGCCGCTTCGGCGTCGATCGCCTTCTGCAATTCGGCGGTGCTGAGCAGGTTTTCGCCGATCTGTATCGGCGTTTGCACTTCGGCCGCAATCTTGGCGCAGCCGGCGTAGTTGTCGTGGCGGACCGGTTCCTCGATCCAGTACAGGCCTTCATCGTCGAGCGCACGTCCGCGCAGGATGGCTTCGTTCACCGTCAGGCTCTGGTTGAAGTCGGTCATCAGCGGGATGTCGTCGCCGATGCGCTCCTTCACGTTGCGTACCGCGGTCAGGTCGTCCTTGAAGTTCGGCCGCCCGATGCGCAGCTTTACCGCGCTGAAGCCGCCCTCCGAGAGCAGTTGCACTGCTTCGTCCGCGAGCAACGCCGGATCCTTGATCCACAATCCGCAACTGTTGTACGCGCGCACCGGCCTGATCTGTCCACCCAGCGCGCAGACCAGTGGCACTCCGAGTCCCTTGGCATAGGCGTCCCATGCCGCCATGTCTATTCCCGCGAGCGCAAGGCCGACCAGCCCTGGCGTGTCGAACAGCGTGAACCGCTTGCGCAGCTTGGCGTCGATCTCGTACGGCACCAGCGCATCGCCCTTGATCATCTCCGCCACGGCTTCGGTGGTGCTGACCAGTGGCTTCAGCATCGCCTTGCCGTACGCGGCCAGATACGAATGCCCGGTGATGCCTTCGCCGGTTTCCACGTCCACCAGCACCAGTGCGGCTTCCGGCAACGCGCCCGACGCCGATATCGGCGGGCGCTTCAGCGGCACCATCACTGCTCTGGCACGGATGTTCTTTACTGTCAGCTTCTGTGGGTTCATTCATGGGCTCCAAAAGTCAAAACCTCTGCGCCTAAAAGGGTACTCCACGCTTCGCGAGGGTATCTGTGTTGGGTGTTGCCCTAGACCTGCGCGTCGGCGGGACGGCCGTTGGCGTAGAGCTTGAGCGTCGCGTACACGAAATGGTTAGCCGGTGTCGGGATGCCGAGTTCGTCGCCGAGCTTGGCCACGGTGCCGGACAGCCACGGAAGTTCCAGCCGCTTACCGCGGCGCAGGTCGCCACACATCGAGGCGACCATGGTCGGCGGATAGCCGTCGATGATCTTCAACTGGTCGGCGACGATGCTGGCATCGAGCTTGATGCCCTTGCCACGGCCCAGGGCCACCACTTCTTCCATCACCGCCTGCATCAGCGCGCGGGTATCGGGGTCGGAGCGTAACGGCCCGACCGGCATGCGGGTGAGCGAGGTCATCGCCGAAAGTGTCACCAGACGCACGAATTTTTCCCAGATGGCCTTCTGGATATCGCCGATCAGTTGGGTATTGATGTTCGCCTTCTTGCACGCGTCATAGAACGCCTGTGAGCGGGCCGATGGCTTGCCGTCGAGCTCGCCGAAGAACAGGTTGGCCATATTGCCGTTGTGGCGGATCACGCCAGGCTCTTCGATCAGCGCGGCGATGTTCGCCACGCCACCCATGACGTGTTCCTTGCCCAGGATCGGCAGCAGCGTATCCACCGCGACCACGCCGTTCTGGAAAGACACCGCGACGGTGTTCGGGCCGATCAACGGCTTGGCGGACTCCGCCGCTTCTTCCGTGGACCAGAGCTTCACCGCAATTACGACCACGTCCACCGGACCGATGGTTCTTGTATCGTCGGTCGCCTTCATTTTGGGAAGGTGCAGGTCGCCGAGCGCGCTCAGTACCCTGAGTCCATTCTTCTTCATTGCGTCCAGATGCGCGCCGCGCGCCACGAAGGTGACGTCCTGTCCGCTTGCAGCCAGGCGGGCGCCGAAATAGCCGCCGACCCCGCCGCTGCCGATGGTCGCAATCTTCATTGCCGGGTTCCCGTATTTGTCGAAAGATTGGAAGGATCGTCATGGTAGACGCTCGGCGCTGTTTTTTGAACCGGCTTCATTGCGGCAGACGGCCATGGGGGCATAAAATTCGAGCCGTAGTCCGCCGAACCGGCAGTCAAGCATGGCGCGGACACCGCAACAAGCCGAGGACCGGATGAATCTCCCCGTAAAGCTCCCCCGCAACGCCAGCCCGCACATAGCCTCGCGCATGGCGGGCATCGAGCCGTTCCACGTGATGGCACTCATCGCGCGGGCAAAGGAGCTGGAGGCGCAGGGGCGGAGCATCTCGAACATGGTGGTGGGCGAGCCCGATGCACCCACCCCGCCGTTGATCGCAGAGGCCGGCATCCGCGCGATCCAGGCCGGCCGGGTCGGCTATACCCAGTCGCTGGGCATTACCGAGTTGAGGGACGCGATCTCGGAGTGGTACCGCACGCGCTACGGCGTGGATGTGCCGCGCTCGCGGATCGCAGTGACCACCGGCTCTTCGGGCGCGCTGCTGCTGACGATGGGTGCGCTGCTTTCGCCCGGAGACCGGGTGCTGATGACCGATCCCGGCTATCCGTGCAACCGGCATTTCGTGCGCACGATGGAGGGCGATCCGGTCGGGGTCGCGGTGGATGCTTCGACCGCCTACCAGCTCACCGCCAAATTGGTGGAGAAGCACTGGACGCCCAAAGCGGCGGCGGTGCTGATCGCTTCGCCCTCGAATCCAACCGGCACGCTGATCGCGCACGATGAACTCGAGGGCATTCACGCCGCGGTGCGCGCGCGCGGCGGGGTGCTGATCGTGGACGAGATCTACCACGGCCTGACGTACGGACAGCGCGACCGCACTGCGCTCGAATTCGCCGATGACGTCTTCATCATCAACAGCTTCTCCAAGTATTTCGGCATGACCGGCTGGCGCCTGGGGTGGATGGTGGTACCGGAGGCATTCATGCCGGCGGTGGACAAGCTGGCGCAGAACCTGTTCATCTCTTCCTCGGAAATAGCGCAGAAGGCCGCGCTCTCCGCTTTCCATCCCGATACCACCGCACTGTTGGAACAACGCCGTGACGCCTTCCGCGCGCAGCGCGATTTCCTGGTGCCGGAACTGCGCAGCCTGGGCTTCGACATCCCGGTGATGCCGGAGGGGGCGTTCTACATCTACGCGAACTGCGAACGGCTCACCACCGACAGCTATCAGTTTTGCTGGGACGTGCTGGAGAAAGCCGGCGTCGCGATCGCGCCGGGAATCGACTTCGGCCACCATCGGGCGAAGCAGCACGTGCGCTTTTCGTATCCGAAGTCGATTCCTGTGCTTGCCGAAGGCGTGGAGCGGCTGCGGGAGTATCTCGGGAAGTAGCTCTGTTTTAGGTGAAGGAGTGAAGGAGTGAAGGAGTGAAGGGTACGATACGAAAAAGCGTGAAGGAGTGAAGGAGTGAAGGAGTGAAGGGTGCAATACGAAAAAGCGTGAAGGAGTGAAGGAGTGAAGGGTGCAATACGAAAAAGCGTGAAGGAGTGAAGGAGTG
>JBGQGT010000045.1:0-10238 GCA_041497595.1 Gammaproteobacteria bacterium | reverse complement strand
GCGCGGCAGGTACTCGATATCGGTCAGACGCTCGCCAATATGGCGGATGCCGAGCACCGCGAACGGCGCCGGCATCCTGGCCTGATGAAATTCGGGCATCGGGTTCATCGGCTACGCAGTTTCTGCATCAGCACCACGGCGCTTGAGATTGTCGACCGATCCCCCGGTGACCTCCGAGGTCACCTGGTAGCCGGGCAGGTGCCCGGTAAGCAGATTCGCCAGTCCTCCGCCCAGCGGATAGTAGACGCCGCCGCTCCCGGCGGAAACGACGGAGAGCATCTGCTTGTGCCCGCCGCAGCCGCACAGCAGCGCCGGCAGCACGGCACCAAGGATCAGCCACATTGCCGCATGGCGCAAAGCGAGACGCATTGAATTCACGGGGAGAGACGGCGATCGGTGTTGGGCCCCGGCATTGTAGCAACGATGCCGGCTGCAGGCCGCGGCGCGACTTGGCTATACTCTGCGTTCGGACCCAATCCACAACCGGCCCACGTGACCACTCTCGATCCGTCCAAGATCTCCACCTGCAGCCTGGAGAGCATGCAGTTGCATGTGGGAGACCGGCTGCAACTCGAGTTGCTGACCGACAGCACGCGCAGCCACTACTACACCACGCTGATCGGCTACGTATCCGGTCACAGCGTGCTGATGCGCACGCCGCAGGTCCAGAACCTGCCGATCCCGGTGCGCGAGGGCGAGCCGGTGCTGGTGCGAACTTTCTCCGGCCGTCACGCTTACACCTTCGAATCCAGGGTGGACCGCGTCTGCCGCACGCCGTATCCCTACCTCCATCTTGCCTACCCCGCACAGGTCCAGCAAACGCTGATTCGCGGAGCGCTGCGGGTGCGCGTGAACCTGACCGCCACGGCGTTGAATGCGGCAAAACAGGGCGAGGCACTGCCGTCGGCGTTGACGATCGCCGACCTGAGCATCTCGGGGGCGCTGCTGGAGGCGGAGAAGAGCCTGGGCGAGGTGGGCGAGACGCTGGAGCTCGCGTTCAAGTTCCTGGTACAGCCGAACAATTACGAAGTGAAGCTGACGACGCCGGTGGAGATCAAGAGCGTGCGCAAGATCAGGAGGGAGCGCAGACTGGACCAAGTGTTCACCCATGGCGTGCGCTTCGCCAAACTGCGCTCAACCGAGGGTCTGCTGCTGCAAAGCTACATTCAGCAGGTGCTGCTCGACGACCGCTCGCGCGTGGTGTGAAAATTTCGCGGCGCAAAAACAACGCAGCGCAGCGGGAATGCGATCCGGAAAACGTCAAAGGCGGCCAATGGCCGCCTTTGACTTTCGTACCTTCGGAAATGCTTACTGCGGGTCGGCAGGACCACCTTCCAGTTTTTCACGGATGCGCGCGGACTTGCCGGAGCGGTCGCGCAGATAGTAAAGCTTGGCACGGCGCACGTCGCCGCGGCGCTTCAGCTCGATGCTGGCGATCAGCGGCGAGTAAGTCTGGAAAGTGCGCTCCACGCCTTCGCCCGAGGAAATCTTGCGCACGATGAAAGAGGAATTCAGGCCGCGGTTGCGTTTGGCCACCACCACGCCCTCGTAGGCCTGCACGCGCTTGCGGTCGCCTTCGACCACGTTCACGTTGACCACCACGGTATCGCCCGGCGCAAAGTCGGGCACGTTCTTGCCCAGCCGGGTGATTTCTTCCTGTTCGATTGTCTTGATGAGGTTCATTTGATGAGCTCCTGCGTTTCGTGGCGTTCCGCCTTGAATTCTTCCAGCAGCGCCGCCTGATCGGCGCTCAGTTTCAGCTTCGCCAGCAGATCCGGCCGCCGTTCCCAGGTGCGCCCCAGCGCCTGCTTCATGCGCCACCTGGCGATCTCCACGTGATGCCCCGACAACAGCACCGCGGGAACCGGCTCGCCCTGGTACAACTCCGGCCGCGTGTAATGCGGGTAATCGAGCAGGCCCTCTTCGAAGGAATCCTGCTGCGCCGACTCGGCATCGTTCAGGACGCCCGGAATGCGCCGGATCAGCGCATCCATCAGCACCATCGCCGGCAGCTCCCCGCCGGAAAGCACGTAATCCCCGATGGAGATCTGGTCCTGCACTTCGGTTTGCAACAGCCGCTCGTCGACGCCTTCGTAGCGTCCCGCCAGCAACACCAGGCCTTCCAGCTGGCCCAGCTCTTCCACTATCTTTTGCGTCAGCGGCCTGCCCTGCGGAGATAGATAAATCGCTCGCGTACGCCTTACGCCGCAACTGAGCTGCCGCTGCCGTGCCGCCGCCATGGCTTTCGACAACGGCTGCGCCATCATCACCATGCCGGGACCGCCGCCGTAAGGGCGGTCGTCGACGCCGCGATAGGCGTTGGTGCTGAAATCGCGCGGATTCCACAACACCAGTTGGTAGAACCCCTTGTCGCGCGCCCGCTGGGTGATGCCGCTGCCGGTGATGGCATCGAACATTTCGGGGAACAGGGTGACGACGTCAAGGTGAATCATTGCCGCACGCTCAGTAATCGAGTTCCCAGTCCACCGACAGGCGCCCGCCGGCCAGGTCCACATTGAGGATCACGCTGTCGACAAACGGGACCAGCAATTCCTGTTCACCTTCGAGCACCAGAACATTGTTGGCGCCGGTTTCCAGCACCTTCGCCACGCGACCAAGATGCTCGCCGCGCCGGTTTACCACTTCCATGCCGAGAAGGTCGCTCCAGTAATACTCGCCTTCCCGGTTCTCGGGCAGCAGGCAGCGCGGTATCGCAACCTCGGCGCCCTTCAGCGCCACCGCCGCTTCGCGGTCGGTGCAGCCTTCAACCCTGGCGAGCACCAGCGCGCCGTGCACCGCCGCTTCGGCGATCCGGTGCTGCCGCCACTCGCCGTCCCTGCCCAACCACCACTGGGGATAGCCAAGCAGGCCGTCAATTTCCTGGGTAAACGGCTGAACCTTGATCCAGCCCTTGACTCCGTGCGGGGCGCTCACGCGCCCCATTACCACCATCGGCTCAGGTCTTGGCCGACTCACTGAATTGCTTTACCAGGCGCACCGCCGTGTCCGACAGCTTGGCGCCTTTGCCCTGCCAGAACGCCACCCGGTCCAGCTGGATGCGCAAGGACTCCTGGCCCTCGGGCGCTTTCGGATTGTAGAAGCCGACGCGCTCGATGAAACGGCCGTCGCGGGCGAAGCGCGAGTCAGCCACCACCATATTGAAGAACGGGCGCTTCCTGGCACCCCCGCGCGCAAGTCGAATCACTACCATGACGTCCACCCTCAAAAGCGAAGCGCGCGATTTTACGCCGATTATTCCGTGGTTTGCAAGGGAAGTTTGGGTCCGCGAAGCGGCTCCGCCAGGCCCCGTACGGGGTTGCAAGCGCCGGCCCCTGAAGGCTCCAGGCGCGGCGCCCGGGGGCTATTTCTCTGCTTCTCCGGGCTTTCCGGAATGGAACACCTGATCGAGGAAACTCACGACCACTTTGACCAGTTCGTCTTCCTTGCCCTCGAAGAAATGCAGGGCGTCGGGGACGATGACCTGCTGCGAACCGGGCACCTTGTCGATCTGGCGCTTGCGTTCGTAGGCGCCGACCTGGGTGATCTCCCAATCCTTGCTGCCAAACACGTCCAGCACCGGGATCTTGATGCGGAACATCTCCTCCAGGCCGTTGATAATGCCGACGAACACCCAGGCCTTGACCGTGGTTTCGTCGGCCTTGATCAGATACTGGTTGGCCATGGTCGCGCCCAGGCTGTGCGAAACGATGGCGACGTTGCGGTAGCCCTTCTCGCGCAGGAACTTGGCCGCCAGCTCGTAGCGGTCCGCTCCGTCGGCATAGGTCGGAATGTAATCGCCGACCTTTGCGCCCGGCCCGAGCACCGGCAACTGGATCGAAAGCGTGGTGTAGCCGGCCTCCGCGAGCTTGACGCGCAAAGTGCCGTAGAGTTCGAAGTCCGGGTTCCAGCCGCGGCCGTGACCGACGATGACGGCGCCGCGCGCCTTCTCGGCCTCGGTGTACAGTGTCAGGAACTCGTGACCGTTTTTCTGCTTCAGCCAGACCGGCTCGCCGATCAGGACCGCGGGCAGGATCTGGTCCGACCAGCGTTTCTCGCGCTCGTAGTCCATCGCCAGGACGGCGGAACAGCACGAGAACAGCATGACAACGGCAATCAACACTCGATTCATCGGGTCGGCTTTCTTTGGCGGGGACCGGAATTGTACCGGAGGGCATCTGTCCGGTAAGACCGCCGGGAAGCAGTGGAGGTTCCGGCACGGACGATAGACATGGAGAAACCAGGCGCGGCGTTAGCGCATTCCCGAGAATCCTCCCTTCATCCCCCGCATCATTTTCTGCAGCCCGCCCTTGCCCATCATTTTCATCATTTTCTGCATCTGCTCGAACTGGCCGAGCAGGCGGTTGACCTCCTGAATCGACACCCCGGCGCCGGCGGCGATGCGGCGCTTGCGCGACGCCTTGATGATCTCGGGTTTGGCGCGTTCCTGCGACGTCATCGATTCGATGATGCCCACCGTGCGGCCGATCACGCGCTCGTCCATCGGCGCGCCCTGCGCGGCCTGCGCGGCCTGCGCGAGTTGTGCGGGCAACTTGTCAATCAGCGCCGACAAGCCGCCCATCTTCTTCATCTGCTGCATCTGGTTTTTGAAATCCTCGAGATCGAAGCCCTTGCCGGCGTTCACTTTCCTGGCAAGCTTTTCGGCTTCCTCGACGTCGACGTTTCTGCGCGCCTCCTCCACCAGTGCCAGCACGTCGCCCATGCCGAGGATGCGCGCGGCCAGGCGCTCGGGAAAGAACGGCTCCAGCCCGCTCGGCTTCTCCGATACTCCGACGAACTTGATCGGCCTGCCGGTCACCTGCCGGACCGAAAGCGCCGCGCCGCCACGCGCGTCGCCGTCGAGCTTGGTGAGCACCACGCCGGTCAGCGGCAGCGCATCGGCAAAGGCCTTGGCCACGTTCACCGCGTCCTGGCCCTGCATCGAATCCACCACGAACAGCGTTTCCACAGGATTGAGCACGGCGTGAAGCTGGCGGATCTCCCGCATCATGGCCTCGTCGATCGCCAGGCGGCCGGCCGTGTCCACGATCAACACGTCGTGATAGTGCTTGCGCGCGTAATCGAGCGCTCCAGCGGCAATCTCCCCGGGTTTTTGCGCAGGGTCGGACGCAAACATTTCGACGCCGAGCTGGCGCGCCAGGCTCGCAAGCTGCTCGATCGCGGCCGGTCTATAGACGTCGCAACTGGCCACAAGTGTTTTCTTTTTCTGTTCGCCGAGCAGCTTCGCCAGTTTGCCGGCGGTCGTGGTCTTGCCCGATCCCTGCAGGCCGGCCAGCAGGATCACCGCAGGAGGAACAGCCGCCAGGTTGAGAGCGTCGTTGCGGGTGCCCATCAGTTCGCTCAACTCGCGCTGCACCACACCCACCAGCGCCTGCCCGGGTGTGAGGCTGCCGATCACTTCCTCGCCTACCGCCTTCTCCTTCACCCGCGCGATGAAATCCCTGACTACCGGGAGCGCGACGTCGGCCTCGAGCAGCGCAACGCGCACTTCCCGCAACGCTTCCTGGATATTGGCTTCGGTCAGGCGCGCCTGACCACGCAGCGTCTTGACGACGCCGGCGAGCCGGCTGGTGAGGCTGTCGAGCATCCGCGATGTCCTTGGAATGTGGAGCAGATGGGGATAATGTAGACTGAGCGCGCCAAGTCCATGTATCTGCTAGATGGGCGACATTTTACTTCATCTTCTGGTGAGTCTCGGCTACACCACGCTGGCCTTCTTCCTCTGGCGCGATGCGCTGCTGCCATCACCGCCGCATGGCGGGCAGTCGAGGGCACGCTGGGCACATGCGGCGCTGATCGTGCAGTTGTCGCTGCACGCGTGGCTGCTGGCGCGCGCGGCGTTTGCGCCGGAGGGCCTTTATCTCGGTGTCGGCAACGCGGTTTCGGTGATCATCTGGCTGACGGTGCTGATCTACTGGGTCGGCAGTTTCTTCTACCGGCTCGAAGGCCTGCAGGTGCTGGTCGTGCCTGCCGCGGCGGCACTTTCCCTGCTGCCGCTCGCGTTGCCGCCGGTGCATCCGCTTGCAAACACCCAGTTCGCCGCGTTCAAGGCGCACCTGGTCATTGCGCTGTTGGCGTACAGCCTGTTCACCATCGCGTCGCTGCACGTGCTGATGATGGCGATGATGGAGCGCCGCCTGCACCGCGGAAACCTGCCGCGATTCCTGCAGGGGCTCCCGCCGCTGCTGACCATGGAGCAGTTGCTGTTCCGCATCATCGCCGCCGGCTTCGTGCTGCTCACGCTCACGCTCGGCAGCGGCATCCTGTTTTCGGAAGCCTTGTTCGGCAAGCCGATGTCATTCACCCACAAGACGGTGTTCGGCATCCTCTCCTGGATCATCTTCGCGGCGCTGCTCGCCGGGCGCGCGCTCTACGGCTGGCGCGGGCGCGTGGCAATGCGCTGGACGCTCGCCGGTTTCCTGTCGCTGGTGCTGGCCTATATCGGCAGTAAATTCGTGCTCGAAGTGCTGTTGCAACGCTGAGCGGCAACTGCACTGCAACCGGGGGCAATCGCGGCGGCGACTGCCTTGACACTGTTTGTCCCGCTGCCGATACTGATTTCGACTTCACGACCCGGTGGTGACCGTACTTGGACGAAATTCCGCTACATACGTTGCTGATCGCATTTGTAGTCCTGCTCGTCGTTTCCGCATTTTTTTCCATTTCCGAGACCAGCATGATGGCGCTCAACCGCTACCGGTTGAGGCATCTTGCCAAGACCGGCCACCGCGGCGCCCGCCTCGCCGCCCAGTTGCTTTCCCGAACCGACCGCCTGCTCGGCGTGGTGCTGCTCGGCAATAACCTGGTCAATGCCGCGGCCGCAGCGCTGGTCACGGTCATCACTTTCAGATTGTTCGGCGAGAGCGAACTGGCGCTCACGCTGGGAACGCTTGCGGTCACTTTTGCAATCCTCATCTTCAGCGAGATCACGCCCAAGGTAATGGGGGCGACCTACCCGGAACGCATCGCCTTTCCGGCGGCCTATGTGCTGGCACCGCTGCTCAAGCTGGTTTATCCGATCGTCTGGTTCATCAACCTTTTCGTCAGCGGGCTGCTGTGGCTGCTGCGGCTGAAGCCGCAGAACAGCCAGACGCACACGCTGAGCATGGAGGAATTGCGCACCCTGGTGCTGGAGGGCGCCAATTTCCTGCCGCAAAAGCACCAGAACATCCTCCTCAACCTTTTCGACCTCGAGTCGATCACCGTCGAGGACGCGATGACCCCGCGCAACCAGATCGAAGCCATCGACATCGAATTGTCTCCCGACCAGATCCGCCGCCAGATCGCCACCAGCAACCACACGCGGCTGCCGGTCTATCGCGGGCGGCTGGACGACATCGTCGGCATCGTGCACGTGCGCAAGGTGCTGAACCTCTCCGAGGGTGAACAGATCAGCGCCGAGACTCTCAAGGAAATCATGCGCGAAGCGTATTTCATTCCCCTGGATACCCCGCTGCTCACCCAGGTGCAGAATTTCCAGGAACAGCAGGACCGGATGGCGCTGGTGGTGGACGAATATGGGGAGCTCAAGGGCCTGCTTACGCTCGAGGACATCCTCGAGGAGATCATCGGTGAATTCACCACGCATTCTCCGATGCAAACCGCGCGCTTCCGCCGCATGGAAGACGGCAGCATCATCGTGGAGGGCGGCAGCCTGCTGCGGGAGCTGAACCGCAAGCTCGGTTACCGCTTTCCCCTCGACGGGCCCAAGACCCTGAACGGGCTGATTCTTGAGCACTTGCAGGACATCCCGGAGCCGGGGACCAGCCTCAAGCTGGCCGGATACCCCCTGGAGGTGCTCCAAACCCAGGACCGGGTGATCCGCTCTGTGCGCCTGCTGCCACCCGAAAAAGACAATTAATCAGGACCATTAATCAAGGACTTCCGTCTTTACTTTAAGGAGCGCTGGGTGCATCATTCGGGTGTTTTCCACCGCTGGCTATATAGATGGTTGCAGCAACGCTAGAAGGCACGCTGTCCGGCCTCGGCCGCGCGATGGTGCAGCGGGGTCTCCTGCCCGAGCGCGACGCGGAGGCGATCCAGTCCCAGGCGAAAGCCGCCGCGGTCGGATTCGTCGAACAGCTCATCCTCGGCAAGAAGCTCAAGGAGACCGAGATCGCCGAATTTGCGGCGACCACGTTCGGCCTGCCTCTCCTCGACCTTGCCGCCCTCGACGCCGAGCAGATGCCGCTCAAGGCGGTGGATGACAAATTCCTGCAAAGCCGCCGCGCGCTGCCGCTGTTTCAGCGCGGCAACAAGCTGTATGTCGGGATGTCGGACCCGACCAACCGCGCCGTACTCGACGAACTGAAATTCCAGACCGGCCTGCAGATCGAGCCGATTGTCGTCGAGGACGTCAAGCTCGGCACGCTGATACAGAAACTTCTCAAGGCCAGCGATACCTCGCTGCGGGACCTGGTGGGCGAGGATGTCGGTGCCGACTTGATCGCCGAGGCCACGACCGAGAAGGAGCCGGCGCCCGATGCCGCAAATGAGGTCGATGACGCGCCGATCGTGCGCTACATCCACAAGATCCTGCTAGACGCAATCGGCAGCGGCGCGTCCGACATCCACTTCGAGCCCTACGAAAAGTTCTACCGCATCCGTTACCGGATGGACGGAATACTCTACGAAATCGCCCAGCCGCCGCTGTCTCTGAAGGAAAAGATCGCCTCCCGGATCAAGGTCATTTCGCGTCTGGATATCGCCGAGAAGCGCATTCCGCAGGACGGCCGGATGAAGTTGAACCTGTCCAAGAACCGCGCCATCGACTTTCGTGTCAGCACCCTGCCGACGCTGCATGGGGAAAAGATCGTGATGCGCATTCTCGATCCGTCGAGCGCGACGCTGGGCATCGAGGCGCTGGGCTACGAGCCGGAGCAGAAGGACGCGCTGCTGTGGGCGATCAACCGGCCCTACGGAATGATCCTGGTGACCGGTCCGACCGGTTCAGGCAAGACCGTGTCGCTGTATACGTGCCTGAACATGCTGAACGAGCCCGGCATCAACATCGCCACCGCCGAAGATCCGGCCGAAATAAATCTGGCGGGCATCAACCAGGTCAACGTCAACGACAAGGCGGGGCTGACTTTCGCCGCGGCGTTGAAGTCGTTCCTGCGCCAGGACCCGGACATCATCATGGTCGGCGAAATCCGCGATCTGGAGACGGCGGAAATTGCGGTGAAAGCGGCGCAGACCGGTCATCTGGTGCTGTCGACGCTGCACACCAACGACGCACCGACCACGCTGACGCGGCTGTTGAACATGGTGGTGGCTCCTTTCAACATCGCCAGTTCGGTAATCCTGATCTCGGCGCAGCGTCTGGCGCGGCGGCTGTGCAAGGAGTGCAAGCAGCCCGCCGACATTCCCAAGGAGGCGCTGCTGCGGGCGGGGTTCAAGAAAGCCGATCTGGACGGCAGCTGGGCACCGTACAAGGCGGTCGGCTGCGACGTGTGCAAGGGCACCGGCTACAAGGGCCGGGTCGGCATTTACCAGGTCATGAAGATCAGCGACGAATTGAACCGGATCATCATGACCAACGGCAACGCCATCGACATTGCCGAGCAGTCGCAGCGCGAGGGTATCCGCGACCTGCGGCAATCGGGATTGCTTAAGGTTCGGCAGGGCATGACTTCGCTCGAAGAAGTCGAAGCCTGCACCAACGAGTAACACTTGACGAGGTAACGCTATGGCTACGGCAGCAGGCGCGGTACGCGACAGGATCAAGGAATACACCTACCTCTGGGAAGGCAAGGACAAAACCGGGCGGGTGGTAAAAGGCGAGATGCGCGCCGGCGGCGAAGCCGTGGTGAATTCGGTACTGCGCCGCCAGGGCATAACGGTACTCAAGATCAAGCGCCTGAGGATGGGGATGGGGGGCAGGGTCAGCGACAAGGACATCACGTTCTTCACCCGCCAGCTGGCGACCATGATGAAGTCGGGCGTGCCCTTGCTGCAGGCCTTCGACATCGTCGGCAAGGGACACTCCAATCCCGCCGTGGCCAGGCTGCTGATGGACATCAAGAATGAGGTGGAAACCGGCAACAGCCTGAACGCCGCGTTCCGCAAGTACCCGCTGCATTTCGACGCGCTGTTCTGCAACCTGGTGGGCGCCGGCGAACAGGCCGGTATCCTCGACAGCCTGCTGGACCGTCTGGCGACTTACAAGGAAAAGATCCTCGCGATCAAGAGCAAGATCAAGGCCGCGCTGTTCTATCCGG
>JBGQGT010000044.1:0-10276 GCA_041497595.1 Gammaproteobacteria bacterium | reverse complement strand
GACGAACGATAAGCCCGATCGCTGCAACAAGTTGACGTTTGGCCGACAATTCGGGCCATGACACCTCTTTCCGGCCTGCTGCCAACCTTCATTTCACCCAAGGGAAGGGCCTACGCATCCAGCATCGCGGCAGCGCGCGAGTGCTATCTGGCACGTGCCCGCTGTGAGAACAATGCGTCGAGTTGTGCCACCGTAGTGTGCAGCTCTCCCCGCACGCGTACGGTCCGGCCTATGGGGCCGGTGCGGCGGTGTTGGAATTGAACCTGTAGATCGCGCTACGCACGACCACGCCTTTGCTCGGCCTCTTCCCAGGTCGGCGGTGCACAGCCTTTGAGGCCGAGGTTGATTGCGGCGCAGATCGAGGCGTGGCGCAACGCCTGCGCGAGGACGCCCGCCGGCAGTGCGCGGTCGCGCAACTCGTGCAGCACCCCCGCGCGGGAAAGGGCGGCGATGAAACCCGCGAAAAAGCAGTCGCCGGCGCCAACCGTATCGACGATTTTGACTATTTCTGCTGCCTGAAACACCTGCTCCCGCGGGCTGATGGCCCAGGCGCCGCCGGCTCCCAGCGTCAGTACCACGAGCCGGCATCCTCGATGCAGCAGTGCCCTGGCGGCGACTTGCGGCGAACCCGAGAAACCGAGGTGATGCAGGTCCTCGTCGCTCACCTTGGCTACGTGCGCGGCGCTGACGATGGCGAGCGCCGCATCGCGGTAGCGGCTGGCGCCGATCCCCATGCTGTGCGCCAATTGCATGCGCATGTTCACGTCGACGGTGCACAGCGCTCCCCGCGCGCGGAAGTGCCGAAGCGCCGCCATCACCAGCACATCGTCGGGTGGTGCCAGCGCCAGCCCGCCGGTATGAAAGCCGGTCGTCGTCTCCGGCGCAGCGGCGAGAAGGGTCGCCAGGTCCATGTCGCGATCCGCGACGCGATCCCGGTAGAAACTGTAGTGCGGTTGGCCGTCCCCGTCGGAAGTGACGACCGCGAGCGAAGTCGGGTAGGTACTGGTGCGGCCGAGGTGCCGCGCGCCCGAGGCCGAGAGTGCTTGGCTTAGCGAGGCACCGAAGCCGTCTTCCGAGAACGGGTTCATATAGCCGGTCGGCACCCCTTGCAGCGCCAGCGCGCGCGCGAAGTTGTACGGGGCGCCGCCGGGAATCGGAACCAAAGTGCCATTCGATCCGGTGACCAGATCGATCAGCGACTCACCGGCAACGATGAACATCGATTATCTCCAGGCTCCCTATTGTGCAATGCACACACCGCGTGCGTTTCGATTGGAGCAAGGTGGCGTATGCAGAAAGGCACCTTGTGCGAACTGACGAAATGCGGGGATGAGCCGGGAGCGGGTACGTGAATTGTTATGGGGCGAACTTATGGAATTGCGCGACCCCGCAGTTACCAAGATAACAAGGCCGCTCATGTGGCGGTGTGGCGCTCTGTCCAAAGGGTGCGGACCTGTGAATACAGCCTGGCAAACCGCTGGTAGCGGGCGTGCAAGGTGGAACTTGGCGATGGATCCGGCTCGAAGCGGTTGCGCTCGGGCAGGGTGCGACACACTTCCCTTTCTTCGCCCCCGTCGGCCAACCATGCCAGCCGTGCCGCCCCAAGAGCGGCGGCAGTCTCGGCGCCGGCCCTCAGGACGAGTGGACGCTGGAGCACCGTAGCGAGAAGCTGCGCCCAGTAACTGCTGCGCGCACCACCGCCGACCAACGACAGCTCGCGCACACTCGACCGCAGTTCCGTATCGAGAGAATTGAAGCCATCGAGCAGCCCATAACTCACTCCCTCCACCACAGCGTGCGCGACGTCTCCGGGCCCGTGCTCGTGTGTCAGTCCGAACAGCACGCCCTTGGCGTTCGGGTCGTTGTGCGGCGTGCGTTCACCGTCCAGGTAAGGCAGAAACAACGGCGCCAAGGTTCGCTGCGACAGGCTCAGCGCCTCCGCCGCAGCGAGCAGGCTGGCTTCGCTTTCACGGCCCGTCAATTGCGTGGCCCAGCGCAGGGCGCTGGCCGCCGACAACATCACCGACATCTGGTGCCACCGGCCTGGCAGCGCGTGACAGTACGCGTGCACAGCGCTGGCAGGGTTCGGGAGGAAGCGGTCCGCGCAAACGAAAATGACGCCGGAGGTGCCGAGCGAAACGAACCCCTGACCAGGCATGACAGCGCCGATGCCAACGGCGCTGGCTGCGTTGTCGCCGGCGCCGCCGGCCACGAGGATGTCCTCAGGCAGTCCCCACCGCCGCGCAACCTTTCCGTGCAAGCGGCCGGCTGCAACGCTGCCCTCGACCAGGGAAGGCATCTGGGCGCGCGACAATCCACAAGCCGAGAGCATTCGATCCGACCAGTTGCGCGCGCCGACGTCGAGCAAAAGCGTCCCCGAAGCATCGGAGTAGTCCGTGTACCGCTCGTTGGTCAGACGCAAGCGGATCCAGTCTTTGGGCAATAGAACGCACGCCGTGCGAGCGTGGATTTCCGGCTCGTTCTCACGCAGCCAGTACAGTTTCGGCGCGGTAAAGCCGGGCATGGCGAGGTTGCCGGTGATGTCACGCAGCTCAGGCACCGCTGACTCCAGTGCGGCGCACGCGTCACCGCTGCGGCCATCGTTCCAGAGAATCGCAGGGCGAAGCACCTCACCCGATGTATCGAGCAGCACGGCTCCGTGCATCTGGCCTGACAGACCGATTGCCCTGACCCTTGCCATCGCGTCGCCGTGCAGCGCCGCAAGGCGCAGCATTTCCCCATCGAGTGCGGCCCACCATTCATCCGGGTGTTGCTCACTCCATAGCGGACGGGGCCGGGAGATCTGCAACGGTCCCCCGGTAACGGCAACAACGTGATGGTCGGCATCGAGGAGCAATACCTTGACCTCGGAGGTGCCGAGGTCGATGCCGAGGTACATGCGCCTGCCCGGCTCAGTCGCCAAAGCGGCGGTTGGCATGGCGCCGGAACTCACTTGGCGTCATACCTTTGATTTCCAGGAAGCGTCGGTTGAAATTGGCGACATTGTTGAAGCCAACGTCGTAGCAGATATGGGTGATGTACCGGTTCGATTCCATCAGCAACAGGCAGGCCCTGCTGATCCGCACGCGATTGACGAAGTCGATGAAATTGTTTCCCGTGGCTCGCCGGAAGAAACGCGAGAACCGGCTCTCGGTCATGCTGAACTGCGCTGCAAACTCGCTCATCGACGGCGCTTGTGCGATATTCACCGTGAGCTGGTTTACGATGCTGTTGATTTGCTCGAGGGAAACGTCGTCGTCGAAACTCTGCAAGCGCACGCTCGATAACAATTGGTATTCGGTGCAGCGCGACAGATCCGCCATGAACTGGCAGAAGGCGGCGAAACGCTCCAGGCCGCGGCTGCTCTTGATTCTCGCGAAGAAAACCCGCGCGCGATCCGAAAGGCCAAAGAACTCGATGCCGTTGCGCGCGCGCTCCAGCACCGGCAGGACCTCGGCGAGCTCCGGCACGCTCTTGCAGGCTGTCGCAATCGTCTCATGATGAAACTGAATCACCCGGTCGCGCAGACTTACGCCGCCGTCCGGCAAGTCGAGCGAGATCCAGTTGTGAGGCAGTCGCGGCCCGGTCAGTACCAGGTGTCCGGGCTGGAACTGTCCGATCCAGTCACCCACGAATGCCTTGCCGGAGGTCGCGACGATGAGGTGCAGCTCGTACTCGTCGTGATAGTGCCAGCGCGCAAGAGGCGTCGGGTAGCCGTGATCCAGGCAACGGATGAAGCCGGCGTCCTCGGCGGCTTCGTAGCCGAGCGAGGGAATGCGCGATGCGTCGAGTTCGAGTTCAGGCTGTCGATGCCTCGGCCGCTGCCGCTGCTGAACTGGCATGTTTCGAACCCCCGTGTACTTTTAGCTCATTACGTTGCCGCCGTCGACGTTCAACGTCTGAGCGGTGATGTAGGACGCTTCGTCGCTGGCGAGAAAGACCGATGCACCAGCCACCTGACCGGGGCGGCCCATGTACCCGAGCGGCACGGCTCTGCCCACCGCAGCCTTCTTCTCCCCCGGCTGGAGACCCTCATAGCGAGCGAAGAGCGCATCGACCTGTTGCCACATCGGCGTATCGATCACGCCCGGGGCTATCGCGTTCACGCGAATGCCGTACGGCGCCATCGCCAAGGCTGCGGATTGCGTGTAGCTTACGACCGCCGCCTTGGTGGCGCAATAGTGCGAGACCAGGGCCTCGCCCCGCCGCCCCGCCTGCGAAGCAATGTTGATTATCGTCCCCGCAGTCCGCGAATCGCCGCGTTGGGCGACCATCTGCGCCAGTACCTTCTGCATGACGAAGAACATGCCGCGCACATTCACGGCAAAAAGCCGGTCGTACATCGCCTCATCGCTATCCAGCAGCGGTGCGAGGTCGAAGATGGCGGCGTTGTTGAACAGGATGTCGATGGAGTTGTAGCGCGTCTGCGCGGCTGCGATGAGATCATCGATGTGCGCGGTCTTGGATACATCACCGGCGACGTATTGCAGCCGATCCCGGTGCTGCGCGATCAGCTCGGCGAGCTCCCGGGAAGGTTCTCGCGCTACATCAACCGCTGTGCAGCGCGCGCCTTCCGCAAGGTATGCCGTGGTCACCGCCAGACCGATACCGCCGGCGGCGCCGGTCAGCAGGGCGTGGCGGTTCTCGAGGCGCTGGCTCATCGCTGATGCTCGCGCACAAATGTCGCGACACGCTCGCTGGCCGCTCGAATCCCTCCAACCAAACGGGGATCGCCGGCCAGTGGACCCCACAACACGGTGTCGCGACAGAGCGCGTCCACCGGGTCGGTCGCGTTGCAGATCGCGTGTGCGGCGGCGGGATCCATGGCCTGATCGTGATAGGTGTATGGGATCTCATTGCGGTGCCAGCGCTGCAGGAACGCGAGGAACAGCGCGGGAAGCATCGCGACGCTGGCGATCGACGCGTTATTGGCCAGCCGCTCGCGCACTGTCGGAGCCATGAAGCCCGGGATCTTGGAATAGGCGTCCATGGCCACGCGCTGATTGGAGTCCCGGATGGCTGGATTCCCGAAGCGTTCCAGTACGACGTCGCGATAGGCGGCGAGGTCGATGGGGCTGGGATGCTCCGGCGTAGACAAGCACGGGATCGCGTCGTTGGTCACATAGTCCCACGCGATGCGGCGAATCGCCGGATCGCGCGTGCCTTCGTGGATGGACTCATAGCCCGCCAGCGTGCCCGCCCAGGCGATGCCGGTGTGGCTCGCGTTCAGGATACGGATCTTCGCTTCCTCGTATGGATTGACGGACTCGACCATCTCCACGCCGACGCGCTCCCACGCCGGGCGGCCATTGCAGAAATCGTCCTCGATCACCCATTGAATGAAGCTCTCGCTCATGACGGGCGCGGCATCATCCCAGCCGGTTGCGCGCTTCACGCGCTCGGCGACATCGGGCCCCGGGCGCGGCGTGATGCGGTCCACCATGGCGTTTGGACTGCTGGTGTTCGCCGCGACCCAGTCGTGCAACCGGGTGTCGTTCAGCAGTGCGATGAACTGCAGCAGCCCGCCGCGGAAGCGTTCGCCGTTGTGCCGCAGGTTGTCGCAGTTGAGCAGCGTAACCTTGCCGCCCGAGCGGCGCATGCGCTCGCGCAAGATGGCTGTAAGCGCGGCGTAGATCGTGCCACCCGGCTTGCCCTGCTGCGCCGCCGCGACATCGGCCGCCAGGTCCGGAAAGCTCAAATCAAGACGATTCTTGGCATCGAGATAGTATCCGGCCTCCGTCACGGTGAACGAGATGATGCGCGTCGAGGGATCGGCCCCGATCGCGATCAAACCTGCCAGGTTCGGCTCATACGGGACGACAGTTTTTATCGCCGTGATTTTGGTGTAGCTTCGCGCCCCTGTGGGCGCAACGGTCTCCAACGTGTACGTGCCGCCTTGGGCCGCGAGGTTGGCCATCAGCTCCATCATGTCCGGCCGGGTGTTGCCTCCAGCCAGCACCCACCCGTTGTCTCCCGATTCGATGAGCCGATGGAGGTACAACGCCTGATGCGCGCGATGGAAGAAGCCGAGCCCCAGGTGGAGCATCACGAGCGGGGCCGACATTGACAGTGCCTCCGGCGGTAAATCAGCGTGCGGACGGCGCTACGACCCGACCCTGCGAGTCGAACAAATGGGCAGCTGCGGCGTCGATCTGGACCCCGACCGTATCGCCGACATGCGGCAGGTTCTGGGTGCTATTTTTGCGAGCTACCAGCTGAGTGCCGCGCACGGTGCTGACGTAGACGAGCGTCTCGGCGCCCAGTGCCTCCACCAACTCGACGCGGGCCTGCAGTTGTCCGCCACCGGGTGGGCTCAAGGTCAGGCTCTCGGGACGCAGGCCCAGGTAACCGCCGGGTGGCACCGGCATACTCAGCGCGGATTCGAACTGAGCCACATCGGGACCGGCGATCATGTTCATTTGCGGGGTGCCGATGAACTGCGCGACGAATTGGCTGTTCGGGCGATAATACGTCTCCAATGGTGTGCCCACCTGCTCGACCCGGCCGTCACGCAGCACGACGACACGGTGCGCGAGCGTCATGGCCTCCACCTGGTCATGAGTAACGTAGATCGTGGTGGCGCCCAGTTCCCGATGCAGCTTTGCGATTTCCACCCGCGTCTGTCCGCGCAGCGCCGCATCCAAGTTGGACAGCGGCTCGTCGAACAGAAATACCTTGGGCGAACGGACGATTGCACGCCCGATTGCGACGCGCTGACGTTGACCGCCGGATAGCTCCTTCGGCGTGCGCTTCAGGTACGGTTCCAGGTTGAGAATCTTCGCGACGTGCTCGACCTTCTCGCGGATGACTGCCGGATCTACTTTCGCCAGCATCAGCGCGAAGCTCATGTTGTCGTATACGCTCATGTGCGGGTATAGCGCGTAGCTCTGGAACACCATCGCGAGATCGCGCTTCGACGATGGAAGCCTGGTGATGTCGCGCCCGTCCAGGTGCACGGAGCCGCCATCGACCGTTTCCAGCCCGGCGATAAGCCGCAGCAACGTCGACTTGCCGCATCCCGAGGGCCCCACGAATACGACGAACTCGCCTTTCTCTATGGTCAGGTCGATGCCCTTGATGGCACGCTGTTCGCCGAAGAATTTTTCTACGCCTTTGAGTTCGAGAAAAGCCATGCGCGTTGCTCCCAGGTCATTTCACTGCACCGAACGTCAACCCCTGCACCAGCTGCCGCTGACAGAACCAGCCGAAGACCACGATCGGCGCGATCGCCATGAACGAGGCGCACGACAGCTTGGCCCAGAACAGACCCTCCGGACTCGAGTACGAAGCGATCAATGCAGCCAGGGTGCCGGCCTTGGCCGCGCTCAGGTTGAGCGACCAGAACGCTTCGTTCCACGCCAGCACGAGGCAGAGAAGGCCGGTGGAGAAGAGCCCGCCCATCCCAAGCGGCAGCAGAACCCGGCGGAACTCCTGCCACACGGTCGCCCCGTCCATGCGGGCCGCTTCGAGGATCTCGTGCGGAATCTCGCGGAAGCTCGAGTAAAGCATCCACACCATGATGGGCAGGTTGCTGAGGGTGAACACGGCGATCAATACCAGGCGCGTGTCCAGCAGCCCCGCCGTCTGCGCCAGCACATAGATCGGCACCAGCGCGCCCACCGCAGGCATCATCTTGGTGGACAGCATCCACATCAGCACGTCCCGCGTCCACTTGCTGCGGAAGAACGCCATCGAGTACGCCGCGGGCGCCGCTATGGCCAGCCCGAGCAGCGTTGAAACCACGCTGGTGATCAGCGAGTTCATTGCGTACAGCAAATAGTCGCTGCGCTGCTGCACCTCCGCAAAGTTGTCGAGCGTAGGCGTGAAGAACAGCAGCGGGGGCACCGATATCGCCTGCAACTCGGTCTTGAAAGCGGTCAGCACCAGCCAGCCGAGCGGGAAGAAGAGCAGGAGAGTCACGATCCATGCGACGACGGTACGCACGAGCAGGAGGGTGGAAAAGGCAGGCGCGGGAGCCATAACGTTCGTCAGTCCAGGTTCTTGCCGATGAGGCGGATGAGAAATATCGCCACTATATTGGCGAGGACAACGGCAAACAGGGCTCCGGCTGACGCCACGCCGGCATCGAAGTTGAGCAACGCCTGTTTGAAGATCAGGAATGCGACGTTGGTGCTGGCATCGCCCGGGCCTCCTCCGGTGGTCGTGTAGATTTCGGCGAAAACGCTCATGAGGAAAATCATCTCGATCATGATTACGACGGCGATCGAGCGCCCGAGGTGCGGAACGTACAGATAGCGCAGCTGTTGGAGGTAGCGTGCGCCATCCATGCGTGCAGCTTCCAGCTGCTCGCGGTTCATCGACTGCAGCGCAGTCACGAAGATGAGCGTGGCAAACGGCAACCACTGCCAGGCAACCATCAAGATCACGGAGAACAGCGGCCAATCCGTCATCCAATCCACGGGTTGCATCCCGAAGAAAATCCAGACCTGCGCGAACACCCCGTAGATCGGGTTCATCATCATGTGCTTCCACAGCAGCGCATTCACCGTGGGCATCACGAAGAACGGCGAGATCAGCAGCACGCGCACCAGAGCGCGCCCCGGGAACGGATCGTCGATGAGAAGGGCCAGCGAAACCCCGCCGAAAACGGTGATGACGATGACGCTGCCGAGCAGAAGCAACGTGTTGATTATGGCCGGCCCGAACGACGGGTCGGTGACGAAGAACTGGTAGTTGCCCAACCCGATGAAGCCATGCTCGCCCGGCTGCATGAGGTTGTAGCGGATGAGCGAAAAGTAGATCGTCATCAGCAGCGGCACGATCATCCACAGGAAGAGCGTGATCACCGCGGGCGCGAGCAGCGCTCGGGGAAGAAATCGGGTCATTGTTTCAGTGCCCGGTAGTCGGGCCGGCGCCGGCCGGCCCGAACGTCAGATGACAATTTCACCGGGGATTACTTGTAGTATCCCGCCTTCCTCATCTCGCGGTCTGCCGCGGTCTGGGAGCTCTTCAGCGCCTCATCGACCGTGACTTTCCCGGCCAGAGCCGCGCTCATCTGCTGTCCGACCGCAAGACCGATGGCCTGAAACTCCGGGATCGCGGCAAACTGGACGCCGACGTAGGGCGATTTCGGCAGCGTGCTGTCGTTGGGATTGGCGGTGTCGATTGCCTTCTTCTCGGCGTCGGCAAACTTGGCCGCCTTCAGGAACTCCGGCGTTGTATAGGTGCTCTTGCGCGTGCCGGTGGGCACACTGCCCCAGCCCGCTTCCTTGCCGACCAGCCTGATGTAGTCCTTCGACGTGGCCCAGGCGATGAACTTCTGCGCTGCCGCCTGGTTCTTGGACCCGGCCGGAATCGCCAGCGCCCACGCCCACAGCCAGTTCGCGCCCTTGGGTGTCACCGCGACAGGCGCCTGTGCGAAAGCCACTTTGTCGGCGACCTTGCTCTGCTTCGGATCGCTGATAAAAGACGCTGCGATCGTGGCATCGACCCACATGCCGCACTTGCCCTCGTTGTACAGCGCCAGGATCTCGTTGAAGCTGTTGGCTGACGATCCGGGTGGTCCGTACTTGTTCAGCAATTCCACGTAGAACTTGATGGCGTCTTTCCAGGGCTTGGATTCGAGCTGCGGCTTCCAGTTCATGTCGAACCACTGTCCCCCGTTGGTGTTGACCAGCGTAGTCAGGAATGCCATGTTGTCGCCCCAGCCCGGCTTGCCGCGCAGGCAAATCCCGTATACGCCGTTTTTCGGGTCGTGGATTTTCGCGGCGAGGTCTTTGACCTGCACCCAGGTTGGCCGCTCCGGAAGCTTGACGCCGGCTTTGTCGGCGAGGTCCTTGCGATACATCAACATCGAGCTCTCGCCATAGAAGGGTGCCGCGTACAGCTTGCCGTCGACCGACAGGCCCTGCCGCATCGCCGGCAGGAGATCGTCCACGTCATACGCGGCATCAGGCTTGAGTTCTTGAAGCCAACCCTTCTTGCCCCAGATCGGGGTTTCGTACATCCCGATGGTCATGATGTCGAACTGGCCACCCTTCGTGGCGATGTCGGTCGTCACCCGCTGGCGTAGAACTCCCTCTTCGAGCGTGACCCACTTGATCGTGATATCGGGGTTTGCCTTCTCGAAAAACTTCGTGAGCTTCTGCATCTCGATCATGTGACCGTTGTTGACAGTCGCGATCACAAGCTCGGTGGCAGCGTTCGACGCACCAGCAACGGCGAGGCCGAATGCCAGCGCTAGGGCTGATTTCAGGTTCATGTTGCAGTCTCCTCTTCGATATAGTTTTTGGTCGACCCGGTGCGGCGCGCTGGT
>JBGQGT010000043.1:0-10310 GCA_041497595.1 Gammaproteobacteria bacterium | reverse complement strand
GCAGCACATGCTGAAGCTGCCCGAGCCGCCGTCGGTGATTTTCACCACTGCTTACAATGACTACGCCCTGAAGGCGTTCGAGTTGCACGCAGTCGATTATCTGCTGAAGCCGATCCGGCTGCGGCGGCTGCACGACGCGCTGACGCGGGTGCGCGCAATGACCCCGCTGCGGCTCGACGTATTGCAGCAGATCACTCCGGACGCGCGCACCCATCTTTCGGTGCAGGAGCGCGGCAAGGTGGTGCTGATTCCGGTGCCGGAAATTCTCTACCTGCGGGCCGAGTTGAAGTACGTGACCATCCGCATCGCCGCGCGCGAATACCTGCTGGAAGAGCCGCTGTCGAAACTCGAGCAGGAATTTTCCGCGCAGTTCGTACGTATCCACCGCAGTTGCCTGGTGGCGAAAGCGCACATCACCGGTTTCGAGAAAGAGGGCGGCGACAGCGGCGAGGCGCATTGGGTGGTGACGCTGGCCGGGCTCGATGAAAAACTGCCGGTGAGCCGCCGCCAGCAGCACATCGTCAAGGAACTGGGGCGCAACGTCCTGTGAGCGCACGTCATTGCACAGTGTTCTTTTTGCTGGTCGCCGGAGCGGCATCCGGCGCGCAGGGTAGCGAAGCGCTCGGCTCGCGGCTTTCCGATCTCGACCGCAGGCTTTACTCCTGTATCGAGACCGGCGGGCTCACCCTGTGCCGGGCAGGAGGGAAGTCCCTCGAGCATCTGGGTTTGCCGGTTCTGGGGATGACGCTCGAGTACGGCGGAGAACTTCTGAAACGAACGACGGTCCTGTTTGATGAGGCGCGTTTTGCCGAAGTCGAGGGCCGCCTGACGGCGCGGTTCGGCGCGCCCGAGGTTTACGACGAACAGTTACGCAGCGGCATGGCCGGGGCGATCGTCAATCGGGTCCGCGTCTGGCGCACAGACGGCAACGTCGTGATGCTGGAGCAGTTTTCCGGGAAGATCACCAGTTCGGCGCTCCGCTATCTGACCCCGGACGACTACCGGGAACTCATGCGTGCCCGCGATGCCGTGCGCGTTCGCGGCACACGCGATTTATAGAGCAGAATCGCGCAAGTCCCGCTGAAAACGGCGAGGAATTGTCCTATGATTCGAAACGAGCGCAGGCCCTCTTCAACCCAGACGCAAGGGAATCAAAAATGGCTGCTGATCTTGGCATCAAGGAGAAAGACCGGGTACAGATCGTCAATGGCTTGTCGAAGTTGCTTGCCGATACTTACACGCTGTACCTGAAGACCCACAACTTTCACTGGAACGTGACCGGTCCGATGTTCCAGACGCTGCATCTGATGTTCGAAACCCAGTACACCGAGATGTGGAACAGCGTCGATCTGATCGCCGAGCGCATTCGCTCGCTGGACGCGCCGGCGCCCGGGACCTACGTCCAGTTCTCCAAGCTTGCCTCGATCAAGGAAACACCCGGCGTGCCCAAGGCCCAGGACATGATCAAGATCCTGCTGGAGGGACACGAAGCGGTCACGCGTACGGCGCGCAAGGTTTTTCCTGCCGCCGAGAGCGGCAACGACCAGCCGACCATGGATCTTCTGACCCAGCGCATGGAGGTGCACGAAAAGACGGCTTGGATGCTCAGAAGTCTCTTGCAGAAGTAATCCGACTAAAATGCATCCAAGCCTTCTTTGGCGTTCACATAACCCGCAAGCGGGTTAGTGCCCGCCGCAACAAGCCCTGTGGGCGTGTTGTCAGTGGAGGCTAATGCGCGTAGCGCGTAATGTCGGAACTACAAGACCGCATGGATGCTGCGCAGCCTGCTGGAGAAGTGATGCGTTTGTGCCGACTGGCCTAGGCCGGTTGCAGAGGTAGAGTTTTTTTGGGCCGCCACCGAGATTGCGAGGGCGGCCCGAGTTGGCCGTCCTCCTGGATCCAAACCCTTGTCGTCTGCCAAGAGTCTTCCGTCCCGAATCGTCATCGCCACCCGCGAAAGCGCGCTTGCGTTGTGGCAGGCGCGCCACATCGAGGGGCGTCTGCGCGCGCTCTACGCCGGAGTCGAGACGCAGCTGCTGGGCGTAACCACGCAGGGCGACCGCATGCTCGACACCTCGCTTGCCAAGATCGGCGGCAAGGGCCTGTTCGTGAAGGAACTGGAGTCGGCGCTCGAATCCGGCGAGGCGGATATCGCGGTGCACTCGATGAAAGACGTGCCGATGAATCTGCCGTCCGGGTTCACCATCGCCGCCATCACCAAGCGCGAAGACCCGCGCGATGCCTTCGTCTCCAACGACTACCGCGACCTGGAGAGCCTGCCGCCGGGAAGCCGCGTCGGCACCTCCAGCCTGCGGCGCGAAAGCCAGTTGCGCGCGCGTTTTCCTCTTATCGAGGTCGAGCCGTTGCGCGGCAATGTGCAGACGCGGTTGCGCAAACTCGATGATGGGCGGTACGCCGCGATCATCCTCGCGGCGGCCGGACTCAAGCGCCTTGGCCTGTCTGCCCGCATTGCCTGCCTGCTTACGCCCGAGCAGAGCCTGCCCGCAGTCGGCCAGGGCGCGCTCGGCATCGAGTGCCGCGCCGAACGCAGCGACCTGCTTGCGGCGATCGCGCCGCTTGACGATGCCGCCACCCGTTGGTGCGTGGAGGCCGAACGGGCGGTGAGCCGCGCGCTCGCGGGCAGCTGCCAGGTGCCGCTGGGCGGATATGCCGAGCTGACCAACGGCCGGGCCAGGCTGCGCGGATTCGTCGCCAGTCCCGACGGCGTGCGCATGGTGTACGACGAGATCTCGGGTTCGGCGGCAGGTTCGCCTGCCGATCTCGGCACAGCTCTTGCCGAGCGCCTGATTGCCAAGGGTGCGCGCGAAATCCTCGCGTCGCTGGGCGGATAACAGGCGTGCGCAAGACGGGAGACAGGCAGGCGCTGGCGGGCATCGGTGTCCTGGTGACGCGGCCCGAGCATCAATCGCAGCGGTTGGCCGAGCTGATTCGCAGCCTCGGCGGCGAACCACTGCTGTTTCCGGCGATGGAGATCGTGGCGCAACCGGATGCTGCGACGGCGCCGGCGCTGAAGCGGCTGGCGCAGTTCGACCTGGCGATATTCACCAGCCCGAACGCAGCGCGGCTGGCGATGCAGCGCATCGCGCAGGCGGGCGGCCTGCCTGCCGGACTGCGCGTGGCCGCGCTGGGGCCTGGAACCGCCGCCGAGTTGGAAAAATCGGGCGCGCGCGAGATGATCACGCCGGAAGCGGATTTCGACAGCGAGGCTTTGCTCGATGCGTTGTCCGGGCTGCAGTTCGCCGGAAAGAGTGTGGTGATTATTCGCGGGCAGGGCGGGCGTGAGTTGCTCGGCGAGTCGCTGCGCCAGCGTGGCGCCGAGGTCGAATACGTGGAGTGTTACCGGCGCGCAAGACCCGGGCACGACCTGGCGGAACTGATGCCACTGTGGCAGCAAGGCAGGCTCCGGGCCTGCCTGGCCACCAGTTCGGAAATCGTGATAAACCTCTTCGACATGGCCGGAGAAGCATGCCGGCCGTGGTTGTGCCAGACTCCAATGTTCGTCTCTCATCCGCGCGTGGCCGCTACCGCTTTTGCCTTCGGCGTGCACACGGTTTTCGTCGCCGGCATGGGAGACGAGGCGCTGGCGTCGGGACTGGAAACCTGGTTTGCAAGACTGCGCCGGGTTCACCCCGTGGCCTGACCGTTTTTTTTCTGGGAAATATGGCCGAACCATCAACCGAACAGCAACTCGTTGCCGATACGCGGGCTGCGGCACGGCCGCAGCGACGCTCGCGACTTGCCGTCCTGGCGTTGCTGCTGGCGTTGGCCGCGACTGCGCTGGCCGCGTGGCAGTGGTATGACGCACGCAAGCGCTTCGAAGTACTCCAACAGGATGTGGCCAGGCGTCTTGCCCAAGCCGATGCCCTGAGCCGCGAAACGCGGTCGCTGGCCGGACAGTCGCGCGACGAATTGCGCGATGTGGTGGCGCGGCTCGGACAGCTCGAGGCGCGCATGGTGGAAACCCAGAACCAGCGTCTGGCGCTCGAATCGCTCTACAGGGATTTGTCGGGCAGCCGCGACGAATGGGTGCTGGCCGAAGTCGAGCAGGCATTGCTGATCGCCAACCAGCAGCTCCAGCTTGCGGGCAACGTCAAAGCCGCGCTGATCGCCTTGGAGACTGCAGATGCGCGCCTGGCGCGCATGGATCGCCCGCAGTTGACCGCATTGCGGCGGGTGATCAGCCGAGATATCGAGCGGCTCAAGGCCGCGCCATACGTGGACGTGGTCGGCATGGCGCTGCGTCTGGACAACGTGATGACGGCGGTGGATGCGTTGCCCCTGGCGATGGAGGAGCGGCCGCAGCCGGCCAACGATGCGGCTGCGCCGGCGAGCGGCGGTTTTTGGGGCAATCTGTGGCGCGAAACCCTGCAGGATCTGCGTCGCCTGGTGCGCATCCAGAACGCCGAAAAACCGGAGGTCCCGCTGCTATCTCCGGAGCAGGCTTTCTTCCTGCGCGAGAACCTGAAGCTGCGTCTGCTCGGGGCGCGGCTGGCGTTGCTGACGCGCGACCAGACGAGCTTCAAGGCCGATCTCGGCGCGGCTTCGGACTGGCTGCAACGCTACTACGACAGCGGCAGCAAACCGGTCGCTGCCGCGCTGTCCACCCTGAAGCAGCTGGCGCAATCAGAGGTTGGCATCGAGCTTCCGGACATCTCCGCGAGCCTGGACGCAGCGCGCAATCTCAGGATGGTGCGCGAGCGCACTGTGCGATGAGCATGACTCGCTATCCGATGCAGGGGGCAGGCTGATGCGGGGTCTGTTGTGGGTAGTCGGACTTTTTGCCGCCGCCGTCGGACTGGTGCTGGCGGCGCGCTACAACAACGGCTACGCATTGCTGGTGCTGCCGCCATGGCGCGTCGAGCTTTCGCTCAATCTGGCAATTCTCATCGCAGTATTGGCCGTTGTTGTCGCGTATCTGGTGATGCGCGCGATCATGATTTCGATCGCCATGCCGGGTCGGGTGCGGGCTTACCTCAAGCGCCGCAACGAAAACAGGGCGCGCGCCACTTTCAACGAGGCGCTGGTCAATTTCTTCGAAGGCCGCTTCGGCAAGGCCGAGAAGGCGGCCGCTGCGGCGCTCAAGGCGGGTGAGTCGCCGACCCTTTCCGCCATTTTGGCGGCGCGCGCCGCGCACGGCATGCGCGCTTTTTCCACCCGCGACAAATATCTGGCCAAGGCCGCCGGCAACGATCCCGTCGAAGACAGCATGCGATTGATCGCGCAGGCCGAGATGCTGCTGGACGAACGCCGCTACCACGACGCGCTCGATGTGCTGAAGCGGCTGCCGGAGAGCCACACGGCCGCGTTGCGGCTGGAGCTGCGCGCGCAGCAGATGGCAAAGAACTGGGACCGCGTGCTGGCGCTGATCCCGCAACTGGAAAAGCGCAAGGTGTTCGAACGGCCGGTGGTTTCGCAGCTGCGCCGCCACGCGATCATCGAGAACCTGAAACTCAAGGCGCTGGATGGCAAGGCGCTGCGCGAGTACTGGCACAAGCTGCCGGTGCAGGACCGGCAGGAGCCGCGCATCGCCGCAGCGGCGGCACGGTGCTTCGTCGATCTAGGTGCGTGTGCGGACGCGCATCGCATCGTCGAGGACGGCGTCGAGCGGATCTGGGACCAGGGACTGCTGGCGCTGTATTCCGAATGCCTGGGGGACGACGTCCGGCAGCAGCTGGAACGTGCCGAGAAATGGCTGCAGGCGCATGCGCGCGATGCGGTGCTGCTGCTCACGCTGGGCCGGCTGTGCGCGCACCAGGGTTTGTGGGGCAAGGCGCGCAGTTACCTCGAGGCGAGCCTGTCGATCGAGCCCACGCATTCGGCGCACCTGGAGCTGGCGCGCCTGCTGGAGCGCGAGGGCAAGCTCGAACAGGCTGCGGCCCACTACCAGAAGGCGCTCGAGGTCACGCTCGGCCAGTTGCAGCACTACGGCGGCGGGCGCAGGCAGCCGGTGCTCTGATGTTGTGAAACGCCTTTGAAAGTCATTTGATGAATGCACCCGGCCAGAACCCTGCCGTCCCGGACAAGGAATCGCCGCTGCGCGAGGATATTCGCCTCCTCGGGCGCATACTCGGCGACACCCTGCGCGAACAGGAGGGGGAAGCGGTTTTCGATCTCATCGAACGCACCCGGCAGAACGCCATCCGCTTCCGCCGCGACCGCGACCCGGACGCCAGGCGCGAACTCGAGACCACGCTCAACAAGCTCGACCCGGTGCGCACGATCGCGGTGGTGCGGGCGTTCAGTTTCTTTTCGCAACTCGCCAATATCGCCGAGGACCAGCATCACAATCGCCGCCGTCGCGCGCATCTGATAGCGGGATCGCCGCCGCAGGAGGGAAGCGTTGCCCTGGCGCTGGCCCGTGGCCGCGCTGCCGGGTTGCCGGCGGAGAAGGTCACGGCCTTCTTCCGTGACGCGCTGATCTCGCCGGTGCTGACCGCGCATCCCACCGAAGTACAGCGCAAGAGCATTCTCGACTGCCAGCTGGAGATCGCCCGGCTGCTCACCGAACGGGACCGCATGCAGCTCACGCCCGACGAGTTGTTGCAGAACGAAGAGGCGCTGCGCCGCGTGGTGCTGACGTTGTGGCAGACCCGGGTGCTGCGGGAGCTGCGGCTGACGGTGAACGACGAGATCGAGAACGGCTTGTCGTACTACCGGTACACCTTCCTGCGGCAACTGCCGCGGCTGTATGCGGAAATGGAGGACCTGCTGGCGCAACAAGGCTTCGGGCACACGCCGCTGGACGGTTTCCTGAAACTGGGCAGCTGGATCGGCGGCGACCGCGACGGCAATCCCAACGTGACTGACGCAGTGATGCGGCACGCGCTGACCCGTCATTCCGCGACGGCGATGGATTTCTATTTCGAGGAGATCCATCGGCTCGGCGGTGAACTGTCCCAGTCGGTGCGCATGGTCGAAACCACGCCCGAGCTTGAGCAACTGGCGGAACAGTCGCCGGACACCTCGGAACATCGCCGCGACGAGCCCTACCGGCGCGCGCTCACCGGCATCTATGCGCGGCTCGCCGCGACCTCGCGCCTGCTCGACCATCACGTGCCTGATCGCCGCGCGATCGCCGAGGCGCCGCCCTACCGGGATAGCGCCGAATTTGCACAGGACCTGGCGGTGCTGGCCGATTCGCTGGCGGCCAACGGTTCGGAGAGGGTGGCGCGCGGGAGGCTGCGCGGCCTGCACCGTGCCGCGGTCATTTTCGGCTTTCATCTGGCGCCGCTCGACATGCGTCAGCACAGCGGCGTACACGAGCAGGTGGTCGCCGAACTGTTCGCGCTCGGTGCGCGCCGCGAGGGTTACGCCGCCTTGCCGGAAGTGGAACGCCGCGCCTGGCTGCTGGAGGAATTGAGGCTGCCGCGGCTGCTGCGCTCGCCTTACCTTGCCTACAGCGAAGAAGTCCGCAAGGAGCTCGCCATCCTCGACACCGCGGCGGACATGCATCGCCGCTACGGCGCAGAGGCGTTGCCCAACTACATCATCTCCAAGGCCGACGGCGTCAGCGATCTGCTCGAGGTGGCGTTGTTGCTGAAAGAGGTCGGACTGCTGCAGCCCGGCGAGACGCCGCGCCTCGACGTCAACATCATTCCGCTGTTCGAGACCATCGGCGACCTGCAGGGTTGCGGCCCGATCATGGACCAGTTGTTCTCGGTTCCCTGCTACCGGGCGCTGCTGGCGAGCCGCGGCAACGTGCAGGAGGTGATGCTCGGCTACTCCGACAGCAACAAGGACGGAGGTTTCCTTACCGCAAACTGGGAGTTGTACAAGGCGGAAGTCGAACTGGTGAAGGTGTTCGTGCGTCACAACGTCGAGCTGCGCCTGTTTCATGGCCGCGGCGGCACGGTAGGACGCGGCGGCGGACCAAGCTACCAGGCGGTACTGGCGCAGCCGCCGGGCAGCGTTGCCGGCCAGATCAGAATCACCGAGCAGGGCGAGGTGATTGCCAGCAAATACTCCGATCCCGACATCGGGCGGCGCAACCTGGAAACGCTGGTTGCCGCCACCTTCGAGGCCACGCTGCTCGAACCCGCCCGCGTGGAGCGCACGGCGTATCTCGAAGTGATGCATGAAATGAGCGCGACGGCGTTCTCGGCGTACCGGAGCCTGGTGTACGAAACCCCGGGTTTCGTGCAGTTCTTCCGCACCGCGACCCCGATCACCGAGATTGCCGACCTGCACGTCGGCAGCCGCCCGGCTTCGCGCAAGAAGACCGACCGCATCGAAGACCTGCGCGCGATCCCCTGGGTATTTTCCTGGTCGCTGTCGCGGATGATGCTGCCGGGATGGTACGGGTTCGGTGCGGCGGTGGAAGTGCTGGCGGCACGCAAGGGAGACAGCGGCCTGGAACTGCTGCGCGAGATGTACCGCGACTGGCCTTTCTTCGGCACGCTGCTGTCGAACATGGATATGCTGCTGGCGAAAAGCGACATCAGCATCGCCTCGCGCTACGCCGAACTGGTCACCGATGGCGAGCTGCGCGAGCGCATCTTCTCGCGCATCCAGGATGAGTGGCACCGCACGGTGCGCTGGCTGCTGGCGATCACCGGACAGGGAGAACTGCTGGAGGCCAACCCGGCGCTGTCGCGCAGCCTGCGCAACCGCTCGCCCTACATCGACCCGCTCAACCACCTGCAGGTCGAGCTTTTGCGGCGCTACCGTTCCGGAGAAACGCAGGAGCGCATCAGGCGCGCGATCCTGCTGACCATCAACGGCATCGCCGCCGGCCTGCGCAACAGCGGATAACCAAACCTGTTAGCCGCCAAGACGCCAGGAGCGCCAAGAAGGACAAACGAAGGATAGGCACAGAGAACACCGAGCAATGCTTCGTGTAACCGTGTGCTCTTCTAGCTGGATTTAGGGTTTAACTTGGCGCTCTTGGCGTCTTGGCGGCAAAAGGACTTACGCACTAGCGGGCTTGGGATCGACAGACGGGGTGAAGGCGTCGGAGTAGAACTCGTCCTCGGGAAGCTTGCACAGCGTGGTGAAGTCCTGGTGCGCGGATTCCACCACCACCGGAGCGCCGCAGGCGTAGACCTGATAGCCGCTCATGTCGGGGAAGTCTTCCATGACCGCGCGGTGCACGAAGCCGCTGCGCCCGCTCCAGTTGTCCTCGGGAAGCGCGTCCGAAATCACCGGGATGAAGCTGAAATCGTCGTGCTGCTGTTGCCAGCGGGCGGCGAGCTCGCCCATGTAGATGTCGACCGGCCGGCGCCCGCCCCAGTACAGCACCATCTGGCGGGTGGTCTCGAGGTGGAAGGCGTGCTCGATGATGCTCTTGATCGGCGCGAAACCCGTGCCGCTCGCCACGAAGATGATCGGCTTGTCGGAATCCTCGCGCACGAAGAAAGTGCCCAGCGGCCCTTCGAAGCGCAGGATGTCCTTTTCCTTCATCTTGTTGAACACGCTGTCGGTGAACGCGCCATTCTGCATGTTGCGCACGTGCAGCTCGATGTGCTCGTCGTCGTGCGGTGCATTCGCCATCGAGTAGGAGCGGCGCTTGCCGTCCTTCATCAGGATGTCGATGTATTGTCCGGCGAGGAACTGCAGGCGCTCGTTCGCCGGCAGCTTCAGTCTGAGCACGATCACGTCGGGAGCGACCTTGCGCATCTCCTGAACCCGGCAGGGCAGCTTGCGGATCTCGAGCTGGCCCACGCCGCTGATTTCGCGCGCCTCGATCACCAGGTCGGTCAACGGCTTTGCCTGGCAAAACAGCGCCAGCCCCGCCTTCTTCTCGAAGTCGGCGAGGACGTGCGGCTGCGGATTGCCATAGTCCACATTGCCTTCGAGGATTTTGCCCTTGCAGGCGCCGCAGGCACCATTGCGGCAGCCATAGGGAAGCGTGAAGCCTTCGCGCTGGGCGGCGGCAAGCACGGTCTCGCCTTCGCCGACGGTAAAAACGTGATTGCTGGGTTTGATCGTGACCTGGTGGGGCATGGCTGTTCGCAGACGCTGGGGCCGGGCTCCGGGTTAAAATGCGGGCATGAGAAGGTTGTTGATCATCGGCTGTGGCGACGTCGGACTGCGCATGGTACGTACGCTGCGGGGGCGTTGGCGCATTTACGCGCTGACCCACTCGGAGAACCGGCATGCGTTGCTGCGTGCCGAAGGAGTCGTGCCGGTGGCCGGAGATCTGGATCGTGCGGAGACGCTGGACCGGCTCGCCGGCCTGGCGCAGGACGTGGTGCATTTCGCCCCGCCGCCGGGATCGGGAACGCGCGACACGCGCACCGCCAACCTGGTTCGGGCACTCGCAAAGGGCGGCAGTCTACCACAGCGAATGG
>JBGQGT010000042.1:0-10392 GCA_041497595.1 Gammaproteobacteria bacterium | reverse complement strand
CGGGCGGCATGGGCAGCGTCATCGGGATCCATCGTGAAGCTGCCGCCGACGGGGATGAGCACGAGATCGGGCTTGTAGCATTCGCTGATGAATTTCATGTCGGGGAACAGGCCGGTATCGCCCGCCTGGTGAGCAGTCAATCGCACGAGTCTTTGCTCGAAGCGATGACCCGCCGCTGCTTGATCAAATTCGTAAGTGAGTCGGAACATGAGCGTGTTTTGGCGTCCGATAGTGGCGATTGCGGCACAGCAGGGTCCGGCGACTGCTTACAGCGGCTTGTTCGGATCGATGATGGTGCGCCACATGTGCGCAGTGGGACTCGGATCGTTGCCCAGGCCTTCCCTGGGCTGGCGAAAGTGGTGGCCAATGATGTCGGCAAAAGGCTCGAGCGGCCACGGCGCATTCCGGTCGAAGCTGTAGTCGTCGAACACCGTGATCTGCCTCGCGATCGTGTACCAGGGGTGTTTGCGCGCGTAGCGATACGCCGATTCGATGTGCTCCGGCGGCCGATAGTTCTCGCCGAACATCGCGACGTACATCGCCGGATACTCGTAACCGACCGACTCGTCCGGGTAGTAACGCAGCGCCTGGTGGTAGCGGATCGCCCAGGCGACTTTCTCGGAGACATAGGGCTCCACCAACTGCGCGCCCCACCAACCGTGGTCGGGCCGCATGACCACCATCCCCACGTCGTGCAGCAGGCAGGCCAGCACCGTTTCCTCGTCCATTCCCGCTTTCAATGCGAGCGTCGCGCATTGCACACAATGCGATCCGGCCGCGAACGGCATTCCGAATTTGGGTTTGTCCATCCGTAACTTGAATATGTCCGCCAGCACAGGCCGGGCCGGCATGTCCGCCAGGGTCTCGGACGCTTTGGACGCGGCGGTGCCGGTGCCGATCTCTCTCAGGGTTTGCAAGCGGTCATTTTTCATGTCGGGGCGCCGGAGACCTGGGATCTGCAACCACTTTCCTTATTCCGGTTCGGGATTGTCGTCCGACCACCGGCGCTGCGGCCCGCCGTGGGAATCTTCCTCCGGAATCGCCGGCGTATCTTCGTCGTCGGCAGCATCAAATTTCTCCATCTCCCGGATCAGCGATTGCAGCCGCTTTTCTGCGGCGCTTTCCCGATCCGGATGGTTGACGATGGTCCTGACCACGGAAACCGCGCCTTTGAAGTCCCGCTCGGTCTTGATCGGACGGGCATGTCCGTTTGGTTTGATAGGACTGATTCGCGACATCTGTGCCTCCCCTGAAAATCCAGCCTGCCGATGCATCGCCGTCAGAAACACGCCTTGACCACGCCGCCGTCCACACGCAATGCGGCACCGTTGGTGGCGGAGGAAAGAGGGCTGCAGACGTAGGCAACCAGGCTGGCGACTTCCTCGGGAGTAGCATAACGCTTTAGCAGGGAAGTCGGGCGATGGACCTGGAAGAACTCCTTCTCCACCTCGGCAAGCGCTTTGCCCGGCGCCCGCCTGGCGATGGCCGCCTTGTTGCCATGGGTGAGCGTCGGTCCCGGCAGCACGGCGTTCACCGTGACCGCGGTACCGGCGCAGTTCTCGGCCAAGCCGCGCGAGATCGCCAGTTGCGCAGACTTGGTCATGCCGTAATGGACCATGTCCGGCGGAATCTGGATGCCGCTCTCGCTGCTGATGAACACGATGCGCCCCCAGTTGCGCGCCTTCATGCCGGCAAGGTAGGCGCGCGACAATCGCACGCCGCTCATCACGTTGATGTCGAAAAACCGCTGCCAGTCCTCGTCGGCAATCTGCTCGAAGGGCTTGCGCTCGAAAATTCCGAGGTTGTTCACCAGGATGTCCACGGCCGGGAAGCGGCGCACCAGCTCGGCAGTCGGCGCCGGTGCCGAAAGATCACCTGCGAATCCGTCGAGCTTCGCCTTTGGGGCTGTGCCGCGGATCTCCGCCATTGCTTCGTTTACCGCAGCTTCCGTGCGCCCGTTGACGATGACTCGCGCACCCTCCGCGGCAAGCAATGTGGCGACCGCGAGGCCGATGCCCTTGGTGGAACCCGAGACCAGCGCCGATTTGTCCTGCAGCTTGAGATCCATTTTTTCTGTTTCTCCAGGTCGAAGCGTTTTCAGTTCGCTTCCAGGCACTGTCCCACGGATTTCTTGAACTGTCGCAGACTGCGGCCCTCGGCCAGCATTTGCGACAGCCGGATGCGTTCGTCCTCGTCGCTCACGCCAACATAGTCCTTATAGCCCATCCGCATGGCCGCGCCGTCGATCTGCTTCAGCGAGTCCAGCAGGGGCTCCCTCTTCTGCGGGTCTCCCGACTCGGCGTCGTAGGGCGTGAGGCAGTCGGTGAATTTCGATTCCTCCAGTCGCTCATCCGGAAACAGGTCGCGCGCGAACTTCATTAGAGTCATGCCCTGCGCCGGGGTGAGGTTCATGAGCCGGGCCGCCCAGGCATCGGCGGCCCGGCCGCAACACACGGGGTAGCAATGTACGCCGCGGATAGTGCGGCGGCGAGGATGGCAATGCAGCTGCGCAGTGGGTGCATGGCGTCTTGGCGAGGCTAGGATTCTGGACTCATTGCGGGATAGCGGCCGGTATTGTCAACCAAATTTCACGCCGCTGCTACCGCGACGGTCCGGGTTTCTTGCGGAGGTGCCGCAACGACGAATGATCAAAATCCCACCGCCTGTCCGTCCCTCCGCCCTTCCGATCCGGCTACGTAGCCGCCGTCGACGCGGTAGATGAGTTGCGCGCTGCCATAGCTGCCGATTTCCACTTCGCCTTTTCTGGAAATGCGCACGCGATGGCCGCGATCGCGCAATCCCTCGACGACAACCGAGGCAATGGAGGGTTCCAGAAGCACCTCGCCGCTCTTGCTGACTTTCCAGCGCGGCGCGTCGGCAGCCGCCTGCGGATTCTGGCCGTAGTCGAGCATGCGCACGGTCATCTGCAGATGACCCTGCGGTTGCATATCCCCCCCCATGACCCCGAAGCTCATCAGGGGCTTTCCTTCTCGTGTCAGGAAAGCGGGAATGATGGTGTGGAACGGACGTTTTCCTCCGCCGACCTGATTGGGATGGCCGGATTGCAGAGTAAAACACGCGCCGCGATTCTGCAGGCTGATGCCGGTTCCCGGAACGACGACGCCTGAACCGAAGCCCATGTAGTTTGATTGAATGTAGGAGACCATCATGCCGCCTGCGTCCGCGGCGGTGAGATAGACGGTGTCGGAGCTGGTGAGAGTTCCCGGGCCAAAATCGGTGGCGCGCTTGGGGTCGATGAGGTGGGCACGCTGACGAAGGTAATCGGGGTTCAAAAGATCGCTCGATTTCACCTTCATGGTGGCGGGATCGGAGACGTAGCGGTAAACGTCGGCGAAGGCCAGCTTCGTCGCCTCGATCTGCAGATGAACGCTGTCGACCGAGTCCACCGGGTGATTCGCCAGGTTCCATTCACGCAGGATGCCCAGCGCCATCAACGCTGCGATGCCTTGCCCGTTGGGGGGGATTTCGTGCAGGTTGTGGCCTTGATACGTGACATCGATGGGCTCCACCCAATCGGCGCGATGGGCGGCAAGATCAGCAGCGGTCATCGCGCCCCCTTGAGATGCGCTGGCCGCCACGATCTTCTCGGCAAGATCTCCGCGATAAAGCGCTTCGCCGTGGGTTTGCGCGATACGGCTTAGTGTCTTTCCCTGATCGGGAAAGCGGAACAGTTCACCTGGCCCGGGCGCGCGACCGCCCGGCATGAAGGCTTCGCGGAAAGTCGGCTGACTGCGAAGCCGGTCGATCGCATCGGCCCATTGCTTCGCGATCACGGGAGAAACAAGGTAACCCCGTTCCGCGTATTCGACAGCCGGTTCGAACAGATCCGCGAACGGCAAGCGCCCGAAACGTTGCGACAGCGCAACCCATCCGGAAACCGCACCAGGCACGGTTACCGTGTCCCACCCTTCAGTCGGCATCTTGTCGCGCCCGGCAAACCGTGCGGGAGACCAGGCGGCCGGGGAGCGGCCGGAGGCGTTCAGACCATGTAGTTTGCCTTCGGCCCATACCAGCGCGAAGGCGTCGCCGCCGATGCCGTTCATCGTGGGTTCCACCACGGTGAGCGTGACGGCGGTGGCAACGGCGGCGTCCACTGCATTGCCGCCCTTGAGCAGCATGCGCAACCCCGCCTGCGCCGCCAACGGCTGAGACGTCGCGACGATGTTCCTGGCAAGCAGCGGGCTGCGTTGCGAGGGGTAGGGCAGATCCCAACTGAAGGTCATGGACTCGAGTCTCCTGGAAGGCGCTGATCGAAACCGGATTATATTAGTGTCGCGAACGTGGGAACGACGAAAAGGAGAATCGCGTGCGCATCCGGGTCGACTGGAACTAGAATCGCACTGCGGACCCATCGCCTTCGGTGATGATTCGCGGGACATGTGCGCCGAATGCAAGCAGCTACCACTCAACTGTCAGGGGGACACGAATGAAGCGCAGATCCTTTCTCAAGAAGGCGGCTCTGGGTGTTGCCGCCGGCACCATAGCAACTCCGGCCATTGCCCAGTCGCAGCCGAACATTCAATGGCGGCTTGCGGCGAGCTGGCCGAAGAGCCTCGATACCCTATTCGGTGGCGCGGATCTGGTGGCCCGCCGTGTCGCCGAGATTACCGATGGCAAGTTCCAGATCCGCACCTTCGCGGCAGGCGAAATCGTGCCGGCCCTGCAAGTGCTCGATGCCGTTCAGGCCGGCACAGTGGAAATGGGACATACGGCCTCTTACTACTACTACGGCAAGGACCCGGCATTCACCTTAGGCAGCTGCCTCTCCTTCGGCATGAATACGCGCCAGAGCTATTCGTGGTGGCACTTCGGCGGCGGCGCCGAGGCAATGGCGCCGCTGTTCAAGGAGTACGGCTGTATTGCCATGCTCGCCGGCGGCACCGGTTGTCAGATGGGCGGCTGGTTCCGAAAAGAGATCAAGTCGGTCGCCGACCTGAAGGGGTTGAAGTTTCGCATCGGTGGCATGGCCGGCCTCGTGCTGGCGAAGCTGAACGTGGTACCTCAGATGATCGCCGGACCGGACATCTATCCCGCGCTCGAAAAAGGCACGATAGACGGCGCCGAATGGGTCGGTCCCTACGACGATGAGAAACTGGGCTTCAACAAAGTGGCCAAGTACTACTACTATCCAGGCTGGTGGGAAGGCGGGCCGATGATCATGGTGCTGGTCAACGAAAAGAAATGGAACGAGTTGCCCAAGGCCTACAAGGCTGCGCTGGTGGCGGCCTGCGGTGAAGCATCCGCCTGGATGCCCGCGAAGTACGATGCGCAGAATCCCCAGGCGCTGCGCCGGCTGGTCGCGAGCGGCACCCTGTTGCGTTCCTTCCCCAAAGCGGTAATGGAAGCCTGCGAAAAAGCGTCCTACGAGCTTTACGAGGAGCTCAAGGGCAAGAGTGCGCACTGGAAACGGATCTATCCGGAATGGAAAAAATTCCGCGACGAGCAGTTCCTGTGGTTCCGCGTCGCCGAGTCCACCTACGAAAATTACGCGTTCTACTCGAAGTTGGGGATCGGGAAGTAGCCAGGCCTATTTCACGCCATCTCATTCGCGAGGTTTGGGCTCCCTGAAGTCGGGGACGTCGGCGTCGCGTTCCATCTGCTCGCGTTCGTAGTCCGGGGTGGGGACCTGCATCTCGATCCTCGACGGATCGACGATGTTTTTGTGTAGTGAACCGGTGACCAAACCCGGGAACGCGATCACGATTCCGACCATGATGACCTGGATGACGACGAAGGGTACGGCACCCCAGTAGATCTGGCCGGTGGTGACCCCTGCGATCAGCTTGCCGCTGATCTTGTCCAGATATGCCTGGGCCGGGGCCACGCTGCGCAGATAGAACAGGGCGAATCCGAAGGGCGGGTGCAGGAACGAGGTCTGCATGTTGACGCCGAGCAGGACGCCGAACCAGATCAGGTCGATGCCGAGCTTGTCCGCCACCGGTGCGAGTAGCGGCACGATGATGAAGGCGAGTTCGAAGAAGTCGAGAAAGAAGGCGAGGACAAATACGAGCGCGTTGACCACGATCAGAAAACCGATCGGGCCGCCGGGAAGGCCGGTGAGCAGGTGCTCGACCCACAGATCGCCGTTCACGCCGCGGAACGTGAGGCTGAAAACGGTCGAGCCCACCAGGATGAAAATGACGAAGGAGGTGAGCTTCGCCGTCGAGTTCATCGCCTGCTTGAGCAGAGACCAGCTCAGGCGCCGGTTGATGAGCGCGAGGATCAGCGCACCCGTAGCCCCCATGGCCCCGCCTTCGGTAGGTGTGGCGATGCCGAGGAAGATCGTTCCCAGCACCAGGAAAATCAGCGCGAGCGGCGGGATCAGAACGAAAATCACCCGGCGTAGCAGTTTGAGGCCGCGCAGCTTGCGCGCTTCGGCCGGCAGCGCAGGGGCAGCCATCGGGGTAAACAAAGATCTGCCGAGCACGTAGAGCAGATAGAGGCCCGTCAACGCCAGGCCCGGAAGGATTGCGCCCTGATACATGTCGCCCACGGAGCGGCCGAGTTGGTCGGCGAGTACGATGAGTACCAGCGACGGCGGGATGATCTGCGCAAGTGTGCCCGACGCTGCAATCACGCCGGTCGCGAGGCGCCGGTCATAGCCGTAGCGCAGCATGATCGGCAGCGAAATCAGCCCCATCGAGATGACCGACGCGGCCACCACACCGGTGGTCGCGGCCAGCAGTGCGCCGACGAGTACGACGGCATAGGCGAGGCCGCCGCGGACCGGCCCGAACAACTGGCCGACGGTGTCGAGCAGGTCCTCGGCCATGCCGCTGCGCTCGAGGATCAGGCCCATGAAAGTGAAGAACGGCACCGCGAGCAGGGTGTCGTTGGCCATGATGCCGAAAATCCGTTCGGGCAATGCCTGGAACAGGGCAGGGTGCAGCAGACCCAATTGCACGCCGAGGAAGCCGAAGGCCAGGCCCACTGCGCCAAGCGCGAACGCGACCGGGTAGCCCAGCAGCAGGAACACCACCAGCGCCCCGAACATCAGCGGCCCGATGTTCGCGGTGACGAAGGCTGTCATTTCGCCGCTCCCTCGTCTGTGCGCAGCTGCTCGATGGCCGGATCTGCGTGTCTTTCCATCGGATCCGGGATCAGGCCCTTCAGGAAGGCGATGCGCTTGATCAGTTCGGAGACGCCTTGCAGGCTCAGCAGAAAGAAGCCCACCGGAACGAGCAGCCTTGCCGGCCAGCGGATCAAGCCGCCGGCGTTGCTAGAGATCTCCTGGCTGGTCCAGGCATTCACGAACACCGGCCAGGACAGCCACATGATAAAAAGCGACACGGGCAGCAGGAAGAAGACCGTGCCGAAGACGTCGATCCACGCCTGGGCGCGGCGGGAAAGGTGCGACGAAACCACGTCGATGCGGATGTGATCGTTGTGCAGCAGCGTGTACCCGGCGCACAACAGGAATACCGCCGAAAACAGATACCACTGCAACTCGAGCCAGGCATTCGAGCTCAGGTTGAATAAATAGCGGGAGGCGGCATTGCCCGCGCTCACCAGCGCCATGACAAGCACCAGCCAGATCAGCGCTCGGCCAATCCTTCCGTTCAGCGCGTCGATCGCGCGCGAGATCCTTAACAGGGTTTGCATGGTCGGCTCCCGCATTAGTGGTTGGCGCGCGCGGAGCCGCTACCAGGCGCCGCGCGCATGGAGGCGGCGCACCGGGGATTCTCGCCGATCGCGCGCCCGCGTGCAAAATCCGGCCGGACTCCCGCCGGACCGCGCGCGGGATTATGATGTGTTCCCCGACAAATACCGGTTCTTACGCTCCCATGTTCGAAACCACCATCGCGGGCAGTTTGCCCAAGCCATCCTGGCTGGCCGAGCCCGGAAAACTGTGGCCCCAGTGGAAACTTGCAGGCGCGGCGCTGGACGAAGCCAAGCGCGATGCGACATTGGTCTGGATCAAGACGCAGGAAGACGCCGGGGTCGATGTCGTCGGCGACGGAGAGCAGTCGCGGCAGCACTTCGTGCACGGATTCCTCGAATCGGTGGAAGGTCTCGATTTCCAGCACAAGGTGAAGATGGGCATTCGCGACAACCGCTACGAGGCCATGGTGCCGGTGGTAGTCGGGGCGGTGCGGTTGCGCGGCCGCGTGCACGAAACGGAAGCGCAGGTTGCGCGGGCGCACACCACCAGGAAGCTCAAGATCACCATGCCCGGCCCCATGACCATGGTCGACACCGTCGCGGACTCGCACTACCGCGACAAGGCGAAGCTGGCGATGGCACTGGCGGAGCTTCTCAATCAGGAGGCGCGCGCGCTCGAAGCGCAGGGCGTGGACGTGATCCAGTTCGACGAGCCGGCCTTCAACGTCTACATGGACGACGTGAAGCGCTGGGGAATCGAAGCACTGCACCGGGCGATCAATGGCCTGAAGTGCCGGACCGCGGTTCACATCTGCTACGGCTACGGCATCCAGGCCAATATCGACTGGAAGAAGTCGCTCGGCAGCCAGTGGCGGCAGTACGAAGAGATTTTTCCGGCGTTGGCGAAAAGCCGCCTCGACCAGGTCTCCGTCGAGTGCATGCATTCGCGGGTGCCGATGAGCCTGCTGAAACTGCTGGGCGGCAAAGACGTGCTGGTCGGCGCGATCGACGTGGCCACTGAACGCGTCGAAACCCCCGAGGAGATCGCCGGCCTGATTGCCGAGGCGACCAAGTACGTGCCCAGGGAGCACATCTTCGCCTGCACCAACTGCGGCATGGCGCCAATGAATCGCGACGTCGCAGTGGCGAAACTCCACGCGCTGAGTGCCGGGGCCGCGCTGGCGCGAGAGCGCCTGGCTTGAGGGAAGGAAACGCCGCCCCGGTTCATCTCCCGTGCGTCTCGCGGCTATCCTCCGGCGCGCCGGCGCGCTCGTTCATCCCGTAGTCGCGCATCACCGAAGCCACTCGCAGCCGATAGTCGGCAAACACCCCGCCGCGCCCTCTTGCCTGGGCCATTCGATGCCTCGTGAGATTGCGCCATCCGCGAATCGCCTCTTCGTCACGCCAGAACGACAGTGACAGATACTTGCCCGGTGTCGTCAGGCTTTCGAAGCGCTCGACCGATACGAATCCGTCGATCTTCTCCAGATCGGCCTTGAGGGCAGCCGCGAGATCAAAATACTCTGCGGCACGTCCTTCGGCCGGCCACACCTCAAAGATCACCGCAATCATGGGCGTCTCCTCTTGCGTCATCTTGTGGATTCGTTGCAACTGAATGCGGCGAGCGACCTTTGACGCTGGTTCGGGGCGTGAAATCCCGTGGTCGGGCGGGGGTTGAGCCACGTCCGGCTATCGCAGTTACCGGGATTCCGGCGGAACGTAGATTGCGAGCCCGCGCCCGGTCTTGTTCGCGCTGGTCGTGAAAATGCTGGTGCCGATGGAGACACCGCCGCCGCCGATACCCGCGCCGATGCCGGCGCCGACGCTTCGACCGCCACCGTCCGACCCGGTGCGCTGCAGCAGCACGCCGTTCGCGCCCAGCGACGCGGCTTCCTTCTTGAGCCGCTCGATGACTGCGTCCATTTTCCGCTGGTCCCCGAACGAGAAGGACGATCGGCTGGAGGCTTCGATGACGGCGATCTCTTCGTACTTCGGGGGTGCGGAAGAATACAGCGTCACTTGCGATGGGTCGATCGGCGCTCGCGGCTTTCCGGTAATGACGTGCGACGTCGTGGCACAGCCCGCCAGCGCGAAAACCGCAAGCCATAGGGCGAACGACCGGATTATTGAAGATGGCTTCATGCTTGAGGAAACTCCAATCAAGTTCCGCGACGCGCGTTGTGGGACCTGTGCAGAGCTTCCCTAGTGCACCGCGCGGGCGGCAGAATGCCTGCCGGCCTTGAGCGCCGCCGCTGCCGCACGGTCGTCATCGTCGGCCTCGCGGAAACGGAACCAGCCGACGTTCATTTCTTCCCAAGTCTGGTCTCCCCAACGCACCACCTGGGTCGGATCGGGATTGGCCGGGTTCTGCGCGGAATTGTCCCAGGTCATGTCGAGCACGACACGGGTGCCGGCAGGAATCAGCTTCGACGGGTTCAACACATACAGAGGCTGCCAGTTGAAATCGTATTTCGGCACCGACAGCAGTATCTCCGTACTGCCGTCCGGATAGTGCGCGGTGAATCGCGCGGCGCGCCCGCGCAGATGCGCGTGCGGCAGCAGGCTGTAGAGCATCACGTCGCGGTCGAACACCTGTTCGAGCGATTGCGAGTGCGATTTGGCATTGGCCGGAATTTCGAACGACGTATCGAGGATCATCGCCATTTCGAGCGAGTGCTTCGGCGGCTTGTCGTAAAAGTAATAGCCGACCCGGGTCACGTCGGAAATCGCCTTGCCGTTGGGCGTGTAATGCATCTGGAACCTGAAGTT
>JBGQGT010000041.1:0-10484 GCA_041497595.1 Gammaproteobacteria bacterium | reverse complement strand
TATCTCCCATCCGATTGCCGTAGCCCACATCCTGGCGCAGTGGCACCTCGACGGCCAGGCCCTCACCGCGGCGCTGCTTCACGACGTGATGGAGGACACCGCCGTCACCAAGACCGAGATCAGCGACAAGTTCGGAAAGCAGGTCGCTGATCTCGTGGACGGCGTCTCCAAGCTCGACCGGATCGAGTTCCAGACCCAGGAAGAGGCGCAGGCGGAGAACTTCCGCAAGATGCTGCTCGCCATGGCGCGCGACGTGCGCGTTATCCTGATCAAGCTCGCCGACCGCCTGCACAACATGCGCACGTTGCAGGTGATGCAGCCGAAAAAGCGCGCGCGCATCGCCCGCGAAACGCTGGAAATCTACGCGCCGATCGCCAACCGCCTTGGACTTAACCAGCTCTACCAGGAGTTGCAGGAGTTGGCCTTCCGCCACCTCTACCCGAACCGTTTCAACGTGTTGTCCAAGGCGCTGCTGCGCGCGCGCGGAAATCGCCGCGAGGTGGTGGACAAAATTCTCGACGCGATCAAGCAGAAGCTCGCCGACAGTCACATCGAGGCCACGGTCACGGGCCGGGAAAAGAACCTCTACAGCATCTACAAGAAGATGCTGGAGAAGAACCTGTCCTTCGCGGAAGTATTCGACATCTACGGATTCCGCGTCATCGTCAAGGACGCCGCCGCCTGCTATCTCGCGCTGGGCGCGTTGCACCAGCTTTACAAGCCGATTCCCGGCAAATTCAAGGACTACATCGCCATCCCCAAGGGCAACGGCTACCAGTCGCTGCACACCACGCTGTTCGGCCCTTTCGGCACACCGATCGAGGTGCAGATCCGCACGAATGAAATGCACAAGATCGCCGAGGCGGGCGTGGCATCCCACTGGCTGTACAAGGACGACGCGCAGATCAACGAACTGCACATGAAGACCCACCAGTGGCTGCAGAGCCTGCTGGAGATGCAGTCGGAAAGCGGCGATTCGATCGAGTTTCTCGAGCACCTCAAGGTGGACCTGTTCCCGGACGAGGTCTACGTGTTCACCCCCAAGGGCAAGATCATGGCGCTGCCGCATGGCGCCACCTGCGTGGATTTTGCCTACGCGGTGCACACGGACATCGGCAACCGCTGTGTGGCCGCCAAGATCAACCACGAACTGGTGCCGCTGCGCTCGGAACTGAAAAGCGGCGACCGCGTGGAGATCATCACGGCCGCGCACGCCAACCCCAACCCGGCCTGGCTCAATTACGTGGTAACCGGCAAGGCGCGCTCGCACATCCGCCATTTTCTCAAGACCATGCAGTACGAGGAGTCCGCGCAGCTCGGCGAGCGCCTGCTCAACCAGGCGCTGGCGGCGCTCAAGTCCAGCCCGGACCAGATCAGCGACGACCAATGGGCGAGGTTGCTCAAGGAAAACAGCGCCAAGACCCGACAGGAGGTGCTGGCCGACATCGGGCTGGGCAAGCAACTGGCGATCGTCATCGCGCGCCAACTGCTTTCGATCGCTGAACCCAAAGGCAGCAAAACGGAGAAGCTGCCCGGCAGCCTGATCATTCGCGGCTCGGAGGGCATGGCGCTGCAGTTTGCCAAATGCTGCCACCCGATACCGGGTGATCCGATCATCGGTTTCCTGCGCAAGGGTCACGGCCTGGTGATTCATACCCACGACTGCCCGGTGGCGCGCAAGACCCGCGGCGATCCGGAAAAATGGCTGGACGTGGAGTGGGCGCCGGACACCAAGAAGCTGTTCACCGTGAACATCAAGATGGTGGTTGCCAACGAGCGCGGCGTGCTGGCCAAGATCGCCGCGGTGATCGCCGAGACCGGCTCGAATATCGATAACGTCAGCCTCGAGCCCGGCGATTCCAGCGCCTACACCATCATCCACTTTACCCTGCAGGTGTCCAACCGCCTGCATCTGGCGCAGATCATGCGCGGCCTGCGGCGCGTTCCCGAGGTCATCCGCATCTGGCGCCTCAAGGGTTGACGGCCGAACGCCGGCGCAAGCGCGTGCCCTGACCTAAATCAAACGGCTTGCGGGCGGACGACTATAATTGATGCAGACATGATCCGCTCGCGGAGGCCGCCGATGTTCCGTTTCTGTATCGCCGTATGTTTCGCACTCGCCTCGCTGACCTCGCCTGCCGCCGCCGCCGACCAATCCACGCCGCAGGTCTCGCGCATCGACACGCTGGAACTCCCGGGACTCACCGCCGGTTGCCACATCTGTGAGTGGCGGCCCAAGCTCAACAATAAGCCGGCCGCCGAACAATGCGGCACCGACGATTCCGGCGCGGCCAAGTTAGGCCTGTTCGAATGCGGTTACTCGCAGGATTGCCAACGGCAATGCCAATTCCTGCGCTGCGGCACGGATTGACCGCGCGCTTTCGCATTTTTGTCCGACGCGCGCATTGACGTGCCGTCGCTTGCGCAGCGCCGCGTAAGCGCGGCGCTGCCAGCGCACAAACCGTGGCTGGTCGCCTGCCGGCGACGGTTTTACTCCGAAAATCCCCTGTTTTCCCCTATCAAGTTTGCAATGGTGCGCCAACATCTTGATTGGCCGTGGCAAAAAACCAGTGGCACGGGCATTGCGATACCTCGCTTGGAAGGATTCCAACTACGAGGTGCACTATGATGCTTGACCCCTTTTCAGATTTGACTGCACGCCCGGTCCGCAACGTTCTGCAGATCCTTCAGGAAGGCGTGCAAACCCTGTTTCATCTGCTGTTGTTCTCACTGCTGGTGCTCGGCTTCGGCGGCCTGTTGTACAAGGCGTTGCGCTCCGGAGGCTGGGTAGAGAGCGTGCTGGGGCGCATCTGGGACCAGCACCCAACCGTGGCGATCGTGACGCTGCTGGCGGCACTGGCGGGTGCAACCTGGGGTACACGCCTGTTCGATCATCTGCCGCTGTTCGGCAAGCGCGGCGACATGCTGGTTTACTGCTGTCTCGCTTTGGGCCTGTTTTTCGCCTTCAAGCTGGTGGTAACCGGATCCTTGTAAGTCCTCCCTTGCCCCCCGTTCGCAGACCCACCCCTGCGGTCGGGGGGCGAGGGAGTCCTCCTGCTGCTGTCGTTCTCCGACAACACGAATCCTCCAATAGCCTCAGGTAGTTAGTCAGACACTACCGAACCTTGTCGCCCGCGGGCGACTTCGCCTGCGCGGCAGACGCCTAGTCGACTGTTTTTCTCCGCTCTCGCAGATGGCATGCAGGATGCGCAGACACCTGCCGGCAACTCCGCTGCTGAGCCCGGTTCCGGCGCGTACCAGATCGCCGCTCCTGCGGTCCCAAGCGCTGCCAGCGCCAAAGAGGAAGCGGCCGGGCAGCCCGCCGAGACGAAGAAGCAAAGAATCCGTTACACCTTTCTTCCCGCGGCAGCGAAGCGCATGTAGGCGCGCGCGCTGCAAATGAAAAGGCCGCGCCGTTACGACGGTCGCTGCATCTTGCAGGTGGTCGGCAGGACGGTGTCCTTGGCCTCGATGCGGCCGTCGATGCCAAAGCCCATCCCGGTGCGCTCCACGTCGTACTTCACGCCAGCGGTGCCCGTCTTTCGGATCGTGGAAACATACAGCGGCTGCAACAGCTGGTGATTGTCCTGGCGCATCGTGACCGTGCCGGTAATGCCCTCGTAGGATGCGCCCTCAAGTGACTTGGCGATCTTCAGCGGGTCGGCGGACTGGGTCTGCTCCATCGCTTTCACCAACAGTTCCATCGCATGCTGAAGTGTGAGGAAGAAGAAGTCGTCATTTGCATCCGGGTAGCGCTTGCGGTATTTCCCGACCAGCTCATCCGACTTGCCGCCGACATTGGTGTGCCACATGCTCACCTGCTTGACGCGGCCGTCGCGGTTCGCCTTGATCAGCAGCGCCATGTCGCTGCCCCAGTTGCCGGTGATGACGCTGTCGGCGTCAAAGCGGAAATGCCAGAAGTTGCATTTGTCATTGGTAAGCGCCGGATCCACCGCGCCGTAATTGAGATAGAGCACACTCGATTCCGGGTTGCGCTCGTTGTGCTTGGCGACTGCCTCGCTGAGCGCGCCGGCCACGGCGGAAGAGTTGCCCTGGAACATGAAGCGCACTTTCTGGTCCACCAGCTGGCGCATCGCGATCAGCGCTTCCTGCGGGTTGGCCTTGCGGTCGAGCGCGACAATCTCGAATTTCTTGCCTCCGAGCACGCCGCCGCGTTAGTTGATGTCCTCGATCACAAGTTGCAGCTCGCGCTGGCCATGTGCGCCGACGTTCGCAAACGCGCCGGACAACGGATCGATGAAGCCGATCTTGATGGCAGTTTCACTCTGCTGGCAGGCCGCGAGCAGAAGCGCCGCGGCGGCGGCAAGCGCGGCGCCGGCCAATTTGCCGATTCTCATGGTCCCCTCCTGTTGACTCACGTCATTTCCGGAACTGCCCGGCCCGTTGACAGCCGGCCGGAACAGCGGCTTTCCCGATGTTAAAATATGTGTCTGGGCCTGTGTCAGGCAGACCTGCGCCTGACCGGGTTCGAGAGCGTCCCCAGCCCTTCGATACGGCACTCGGCCACGTCGCCGTCCCCGATCACCACCGCCCCCGGCGTGCCGGTGCTGATGATGTCGCCGGGGTACAGGGTCGCAACATGCGAGTGGAAGGACACCAGGTAGAACGGCGGGAACGCCATGTTGGCCACCACGTTTTCGCGATGAAGCCTCCCGTTGTTGTACGTTCCGACCTTCACCTTCAGCACATCCGGCACCTCGTCGGCGATGATCAACTCGGGGCCGAACGAAAAGAAGGTGTCGAAATTCTTCGAGCGGGTGAGGAAGCGCGGGTTCTTCTGCAGGATATCTTCGGCGGTCATGTCGATGATCAGGCAATAGCCGGCGATGTACTCCGGCGCCTGTTCCTCGGACACGAAGTGGCATTGCCTGCCGATGATCACCCCGATTTCGGCTTCCGCCGTGACCCGCTCCGACTGCGGCGGCAGTTCGATCGTGTCTCCGGGGCCGATGATGGTGTTGTCGCACTTCATGAACGACGCCGGCTCGGTCGGGTAGGGCGCATTCAGATCGGCAGCGTGATCGCGGTAATTCAACCCGATGCCGAGGATCTTGCGCGGATGCCGGTATAGCGGCCCGTATCGCACCGCCTTCGGATCAAGTTTCAGCGGCGTCTGCTCCGCGTCGGCGAGCAGGTTCGGACTGATACCCTGGTGAATCAGGTCGTACAGTTCCGCCGGCCAGGCCTTCCCCAGGTGAGCGTTGATCGCCGCAACCGGAACGATACCGGCGCGCGTCGCCACCGCGGCTTCTTCGCATCCGTCTCTCTTGATGGTACACAGGCGCATGCTGCTGTCCCCCGACCTCGGTGATTTTTCGAAAGTTGCGATTATAAGGGCTGATCAAACGCGCCCCGGCTGCGGCTACTTTTCGGCGGCGAAGCGGCCGCCACCGAGGGTGCGCGCCTGCACCAGTGCAACCAGGCGCGCGTAGGACCGGTAGAACTCTTCGTCACCTGAGGACGTGCCGAGCACGATCGTTTCTTCGCGCAGTTTTCGGTACATCGCGAAGCGCTGCTCCAGAATCCTTCCCCACTCGGCGGTCAGGTCCTTTTCGGAAATGATGCGAAAACCGACGTCCCGGAGCATGCGATCGTAAGAGGCGAAACTCTGGATGGTCTGCGCCGCGATGCCGCGCCACATCGATTCGGAATCGTTTGCGTCGAGCCTGCGGTGCTCGATCCAGTCGGTGAACGCCAGCCGGCCGCCTTTCTTCAAGACCCGATAAGCCTCGGCCAGGGCCGCGCGCTTATCCGGCACGTGCAGCAGCGCTTCCTGACTGATGACTGCATCCATGGTGTCGTCCGCCAGCGGCGTCCGCGTCACATCGCCGCGCACGATCCGCACCTGCCGGTCCAGTCCGACGCGCCGGGTCAGGTCCGCCGCCCCGGGTGCGCGACCTGGGTTCAGCTCGATGCAGATCACCGTCGCACCGTACTCATGGGCAAGATAGCGCGCCGGGCCGGCCAGCCCGGCGCAGAAGTCGGCGACCTGTTTGCCAGGGCCGATTGCGGCGCAATCCGCCAGCGCGTCAACCGCCTCCAGCCCGCCGTAATGGTCCTGGTCGTAGGGAAAAAGATCCTCGGGAGCAAGATGCGCGAGTTGACCACGCTGCGCCGCGAGACTGGCGAGGATCTGGTCGCGGGAGATGGGATGGCGGTTGTAAAAGGCCACTACATGATTGTCGTTTACTGGCATCGCCTGCCACCCGGGGTCGCTCTCAAAACTGGCGGCAAGTCTACACCGCCGGGGCAGGCATTCTCGCGGATGCCCTATGATTGCGGCGCCAATTTATTCCGGGACGAACGGTCGACACGAACCGGCACGGGTTCGGGCTGCCGATCCGGCCGTGCCTTTCTTTGCCACGGCTTGTCTCGATTTCATCCGATCCAGACGGCTTGCGCACCAATGATAACGGCGTGATTGCACCCGCCGCCAAGAACCTGAGCGACCAACAGATCGAGGCGTTGGCCAATTCCCTGACCAGTTTCTAGGGAAGCCTTGACGTCAAGGTCGAAAAACAAAGGGGGCGGCAATCGCCGCCCCCTAAGGGTCTCATGGTGGGCCGTGCAAGGATCGAACTTGCGACCGTTGGATTAAGAGTCCACTGCTCTACCAGCTGAGCTAACAGCCCTTTTTGAAGGGGCGAATTCTAGCAAAAATCCAGGGCAACAAGTCGCAGGATGACGGTTTTCGGCAGATGGCGCGAGCCGAAATAAGGCGGACTATGACTGAATTCTGCGAATACGGGAATGTGGCGAACCCGCCGTGGGAGACCGCGCCCGCCCGCCTCGCCAGTTTGGTGCCGGGAGCCTTTGCGGGAACGGTTCCTGCGTCATACCGTGCAGTGAGCCAACCCATTGGTTCGTCGGCACCTTGTGTCCCGCGACCGTCGTCACGGGGTGTCAGTCGCAAACCATTTACGTCATTCCGGAGTGCGGGCAGTAATATTGCGGGAGCCGGAAGTGAGAAGGAGCATCGTTTGAAATCAGATTTCAAGGCAGCGTCCGTGCTTGAGCGCCTGAGTACATCGCTAACCGACGCGGAGATCGACTATCAGGCCGGCCAGGGCATCCACGAATTCATCGTCCGTCTTGGCGGAATGCGTCACGTCGTGGACTTCAGCGACGATTTGATGGAAAAGAAGAATGACATGGATCTCTCCGTCGTGATCCTGGGAATCGTGGAACGTGCCTCGACTCAATCATTGCCCGTTCACTTCATGGTGCGCAACGACAACTTCGACAAGCTCATGCAGGCGCTGAAGCACTGATTGCAGCCGGCAAGGAAAAAGGGCCAGCAGACGCTGGCCCTTTTCTTGTTTCCCGGCTGGGAAGCCGGGACCCAAGCCCGACTACGCCACCTTGCGGGCCTTGAAGCCGCGGCGTTCGCCGAAACGCCTGTCGGGGCAGGCGAGACGCAGTTGCTGCGTGCGCCGGTCGTTCGCGCGCTTGTCCGTGTGAACGCCTTCGTCGGAAGCCTGAGAGGGTGAATACGCCTGGTACGAGGCCAGCAGCGCCTGGTTGAGAAGCTGAACGCTGCGCTTCGCCGCCAGCATCACGCGCGTCTGGGTGCGCTCGGTGGTGGCATAGCGCTTGACGATCTCGAGCGCGATCTTCGGGTGCTCGTCGTCGTAGTGCGCGTGTTCCTTTATCCACTTGTAGGTCTTGGGGCCCATATCCACGCCCGGCTTGTCACGGTAGGACTGGAAACCATCGACCACCTTTCTGGCGAGGTCGCCGGTCGCGCCTTCGATGGCGAAACTCGTGGCCGCGACGGCTTCTGCCATCGTGCCCTTGGTGTTGATGTGCCACAGCCAGTCGGTCAGGGACTGCACGTCGCGCAGCACCGGGCGGTTGCCTTCGGCGAGATCGAGCATGTCCTCCTTCTTCAGCCCGAAACCCATTCCCATCCAGATCCAGTGTTCCGCATGCGCCTTCTCGACGCGGATGTTGTCGATCAGGAAGGAGCGCGAGTAATCGTCTTCGACCTTGATCAGCGCTTCGGCCAGGAACTTCGGGAAGGCGTGGATGAAAGGATAAATCTGCATGATCCAACCCTGCATTTCCGGGATGGTCATCCGTCCTGCCTTGACCGACTCCGCCCATTCCCCGTTGAGCAACTCCTCCCAGTAAGGCTTGACGTAACCGTGCAGGGAATCCACCCACTGCGGATGCGGGGAAAACTCGCTCGCTGAACTCATGTTCGACTCCTTAAGTTATTGAACTATTGATTAAAAACTGAACCGTATCGATTTAGCCCGGTACTCGGGCCTGCGGAAACCAGCTTACGGATACGGACTGCGGGAGTGAATCGGGGAATTCCTCGGAAGGGGACAGGAAATTCCTTAGATCGGGTTAAGGTGTTTCCCTAACGGCGCACGGAATAATCCGCCACGGCGCGGCGTGCCGGAAGGAGCCCGTGACCGGCTGCCCGGCGACGGTCTACTTGTCCAGCTTGACCAGGCCGGCGCTGATGGTGAAGCGCACCAGGCCCGCGATATCGTGGATATCGAGCCGCTCCATCAGTTGAGTGCGGTGGGCTTCGACGGTCTTGGCGCTGAGACCGAGGCGGAAGGCGATCTCCTTGGTGTTGTGGCCTTCGGCGATGAGATTGAGGATTTCGCGCTGGCGCGGCGTCAGTAAAGCAACCGGACCCGCGGATTCGGCCTCGCGCACGAATCCCTCGGCCACCTGCTTCGACACCCCCGGGCTCAGGTACACGTCGCCCCTCATCACCACGTTCAGCGCCAGCTCGAGTTCGACCGTCGCCGCATCCTTGAGCAGGTATCCGGATGCGCCGTCGCGCAACGCCTGCATCACGTACTGCTTCTCCGCGTGCATCGAAAGCATGATCACATGCATATCCGGAAACTCGCGTTTCGCCGTCGCCATGGCCTCGAGGCCGTTCATGCGCTTCATGTCGATGTCCATGAGCGCTACATCCGGCCGGTGCTGACGGAGGAGTTCCAGCGCCTCTTCGCCGTCGCCGGCCTCGGCGACGACTTCGCAGCCGGCCATTTCGTCGAGCAATGCCCGCAATCCTGCACGCATCAGCGTATGGTCATCCGCCAGCAGCACGCGGGTTTTCTTCATCGATCGTCCATGCGTCAGTTGCGCCAGCGCAGCGGAAACGCGGCCCGGACTTCAGTGCCGCCACGGTTCGAGGTGCTGATCTCCAGCGAGCCGCCGACCATCGCGGCGCGCTCCTTCATCGACACCAGGCCGAGGCTGGCGCGCTGTGCCGGGCGCAGCCTCACCTCCTCCGGATCGAATCCCCGACCGTCGTCACGCACCGCGAGCTCGAGTTCGCCGCCAACGATGCGCAGCCGCACTTCCACCACTTTCGCCTGGGCGTGGCGCGCCACGTTGGTGAGCGACTCTTGGGCTATTCGAAAACAGGCGGTCTCGATTTCCGGCGCCAGGCGTCCGGGCAGCGGATCGGCGACAATTGCAGTCTGCCATCCGGCGGCCTGTTCCCGGCGCTGCAGGGTCCACTCCAGCGCCGCCACGAGGCCGAGGTCGTCGAGCAGCGGCGGGCGCAGGTCAAGCGACATGTCACGCACCTGCTTGAGGGTGTAGTCGGCGATCTCGATGCAATCTTCCAGCAGGACCTCCGCGTCGCGCCCGCGCAGCCGCGCCGCCTGCTGCAACTTGATTTTCACCAGCGACAGCGCCTGCCCGATCTCATCGTGCAACTCGCGCGCGATCTCGCGCCGCTCGTCCTCCTGCACTTCGATCAGCCGCGTGGACAGCACCTGCAATTGTCGCTTTGCTTCGAGTATCGCCGTTTCCGCGCGCCTGCGCAGTGCCTCCTGTTCGAAGCGGTCGAGCGCAAACGCAATGCTGCCCGCCAGTTCGCTCAGCAGATGCATGCGTTCGTCGTCAAAATAACCCACCTCGCTGGCATACAGGCCGAATCCGCCGATGGGCTGGCCCTCCAGCAGCAGCGGTAGTGCAGCCGTTGAGCGAAATTCCTGCACGCGCATGCGCTCGTGCACGGCGCTGAATCTCCGATCGGCCAGGATATCGTTGCAAACGCAGGGCCGGCCCTCGCGCGCAGCCGTCGCCATCGGCCCGCGGCCGCCCGGCTGGCGCGCGTCGAGCAGCACCTCGGGCCCTTCGACGAAGCTCTCGCCAGTGCCGAAATGGACCACCGGCCTGACCATTCCGCCTTCGCCGTCCACCAATCCCACCCAGGCATACTTGAAGCCGCCGCGCGCCACCGCGATGCGGCAGATATCGCGGAACAGTTCGTCGCGGCCCTGCGCACGTGCCAGGGCATCGTTGCTCTCGGAAAGCGCCGCGTACAGATTGGTCAGCGCGTGGGCACGCTGTTCGGCCGCAAGACGCGCACGCCGTTCCCGCGCCTCCGCGATCGCCCGCCGCACCACCGGGCCGAGGCGCGCCAGGTTGGTCTTCAGCACATAGTCGGTGGCGCCGCGCCTGAGCGACTCGACGGCGGT
>JBGQGT010000040.1:0-10568 GCA_041497595.1 Gammaproteobacteria bacterium | reverse complement strand
GGCGGACGCGGCGGGCGGCCTTCCATGATGTCGTTGATCTGGTCCGAGTCGAGCGTCTCCCACTCCAGCAGCGCCCTGGCCATCGCCTCGACCTTGTCGCGATTGTCCTCGATCAGCTTGCGCGCGAGCGTGTACTGGTCGTCGATGATGCGGCGGATTTCCGCGTCCACCTTCTGCATGGTGGTCTCGGACACGTTCTTGTGGGTGGTGATCGAACGGCCGAGGAAGACTTCTCCCTCGTTTTCGCCGTACACCATCGGTCCGAGCTTGTCGCTCATGCCCCACTGCGTCACCATGCGGCGCGCCATCTCGGTGGCGCGCTCGAAGTCGTTCGATGCGCCGGTGGTCATCTGTCCCATGAAAATCTCTTCGGCGATGCGGCCGCCGAACAGCACCGAGATGTTCTGCAGGATCTGCTCGCGGTCCATGCTGTAACGGTCTTCCTGCGGAAGCTGCATGGTCACCCCCAATGCGCGCCCGCGCGGGATGATGGTGACCTTGTGCACCGGGTCGGTCCTGGGCAGCAGTTTCGCCGCCACCGCGTGGCCGGATTCGTGGTACGCGGTGTTGCGGCGCTCGTGCTCCGGCATCACCATGGACTTGCGCTCCGCGCCCATCATTATCTTGTCCTTGGCGCGCTCGAAATCCTCCATGTCCACCAGCCGCTTGTTCGACCGTGCCGCGAACAGCGCGGCTTCGTTCACGAGGTTGGCGAGATCGGCGCCGGAGAATCCGGGAGTGCCGCGGGCAAGGATGTCGGGGCGCACGTCGGGTGCGACCGGGACCTTGCGCATGTGCACCATGATGATCTGCTCGCGACCGCGGATGTCGGGCAGCGGCACCACCACCTGGCGGTCGAAACGTCCGGGCCTGAGCAGCGCCGGGTCGAGCACGTCCGGCCGGTTGGTCGCGGCGATGACGATCACGCCGGAGCCGGTCTCGAAGCCGTCCATTTCCACCAGCAACTGGTTGAGCGTCTGTTCGCGCTCGTCGTTGCCGCCGCCGAGGCCGGCGCCGCGCTGGCGGCCGACAGCGTCGATTTCATCGATGAACACGATGCAGGGTGCGTGCTTCTTGGCCTGCTCGAACATGTCGCGCACGCGCGCCGCGCCGACGCCGACGAACATCTCCACGAAGTCGGAGCCGGAAATCGAGAAGAACGGCACTTTGGCCTCGCCGGCGATGGCTCGGGCAAGCAAAGTCTTGCCGGTACCCGGAGAGCCGACCATCAGCACGCCGCGCGGAATGCGGCCGCCGAGTTTCTGGAACTTGCCGGGGTCGCGCAGGAAGTCCACCAGTTCGGACACTTCCTCCTTCGCTTCCTCGCAGCCGGCAACATCGGCAAACGTCACGGTGTTGGTGGACTCGTCGAGCAATCGTGCCCGGCTCTTGCCGAACGAGAACGCGCCGCCGCGCCCGCCACCCTGCATCTGGCGCATGAAAAATATCCATACGCCGATCAGCAACAGCATCGGGAACCAGGACACGAAGATGTTCATCAGCAGCGACGGTTCTTCTTCGGGCTTGGCCTCGATGATGACGCCGGCCTTGAGCAGATCGGACACCAGCCAGGGGTCGGAGGGCGAATACGTGGTGAACTTGCGGCCGTCGTTCCTGACGCCTTTGAGCACGCGACCTTCTATCGTCACCTTGGCGACGTTGCCCTGCTTCACCTCGTCGATGAACTGGGAATACTCCATCGACGTGGTCTGATGCTGACGGGCGCTGAACTGGTTGAAAACCGTCATCAGCACCAGCGCAATGACCAGCCAGATCGCTACGTTCTTGATGAGATTATTCAAAATTGCTCCTTGTGCCGCGGTGACAAACCGCGAATTTCCTGGCTCATTCTAAACCCATTTGAGTGTGCTCGCCGCCGCACACCGCCGCCGCAGTTCACGCGGAGGATCGTCTTCCCTTGGCCAGCAGGTACAGCTCGCTGGAGCGGTCGCGTGATGCCTTGGGCTTGCGCACCGCCACCGTCGAAAATGCTTCGGCGAGCTGCTTTCTGAACTCGTCGACCCCCGAACCCTGGAACGTTTTGACCAGAAAGCTGCCGCCCGGTTTCAGCCTGTCGCGGGCAAATTCCAGCGCCACTTCGGCAAGTCCAATCGAACGGGCCTGATCCACCAGGCCTACACCGCTGATATTGGGCGCCATGTCCGAAATCACAAGGTCGATGCGGCGGCCGGCCAGTTCCTTTTCCAGTCGTTCCAGGGTTGCAGTCTCGGAAAAATCGCCGCGAATGAAAGCGACCCCTTCGATCGGTTCCATTTCCAGCACATCGAGCGCAATCACGCGTCCTGCGCTGCCCACCAGCGGCACCAGCACCTGCGACCAGCCGCCGGGCGCCGCGCCGAGGTCCACCACCGTCATTCCGGGGCGCACCAGCTTGTCCTTCTCCAGCACCTCGATCAGTTTGTAGGCCGCGCGCGAGCGGTAACCCTCCTGCTTCGCGCGCCGCACGTAGGGGTCGGTGACATGCTCGTGCATCCAGGCCTTGCTGGTCTTGGTTCGTGCCATTGCCTACAATTTCGCCTTTAGGAGGATTTCTTGGCAAATCAATTGACCCCCGGCGAGCGCGGCGCGCTCAAGGCCCGCGCCCACGCCCTCGTTCCCGTGGTTCTGATCGGCGATGGCGGGCTCACTGCGGCGGTGCTCAAGGAAATCGACCGCAGCCTCAACGCGCATGAACTGATCAAGGTACGCCTCGCCGGCGAAGACCGCGACGCCAGGTCGGATACCCTGCAGCGGGTATGCGAAAACCTCGGTGCGACTGCTGTCCAGCATATCGGCAAGATCCTGGTGATTTACCGCCAGCGCCCCGAGCCGGTCGCGAAGCGCGGGACCAGGCCAGGAAGAAAACCGCGCCGTCCGCTCAAGCGCAGCTTCCAGAGTCGCGCTTGACGCCCTAACTGCAGGTCCAGGGGCTAGGGGCTACGAAGACCCTAAATGGGATTTGGTTGAGAATAATTGGCTTTCGAAGAATTCTTGTTGATTTCCCTAGCCCCTAGTCCCTCATCCCTAGCCCCTAAAGATACTTCACGTCCAGGATCTCGTACTCCTTGATGCCGCCGGGCGCCTTGACTTCCGCGACGTCGCCGGAGTACTTGCCGATCAGCGAGCGCGCGATCGGCGAGCTGATGGAGATCTTTCCGCTCTTGATGTCGGCTTCGTCGTCGCCGACGATCTGGTAGGTCACGGTCTCGCCGCTGCCGACCTCTTCCAGGTCCACGGTGGCGCCAAACACGCAGCGGCCGTCGGCATCGACATGCGCCGGATCGATGATCTGCGCATTGGCGAGCTTGCCCTCCAGTTCGACAATGCGGCCTTCGATGAAGCTCTGCCTTTCCTTCGCCGCGTCGTACTCGGCGTTCTCCGACAGGTCCCCGTGGGTTCGCGCCTCCTGGATGGATGCAATCACTTTCGGCCGCTCCACGGTCTTGAGCTGTTGCAACTCGGCACGCATCAATTCGGCGCCTTTGACGGTCAGCGGGATCTTGTTCATCTTTCAATACCTCTTTGTGGCTGTGCGGCGTGGGTGCCGCCAATGATTGTTCTGCTGACTGCGTTCGTGCCGGACCGGCGTTCGCGGCCGAACCGTCGTCTCAGCGCAGCCTGGCGTGCAGGTCCTGCAACGAATACGCGGTGAGCTCACGCATGTTCTGCATGCCGGTACATGCGGCACGCGCGCCGGCAATGGTGGTGTAGTAGGTCACGCGCGCCTGCAGTGCCGAACGCCGTATCGAATAGGAATCCTGGATGGCGCTGCGGCGGTCTTCCACTGTGTTGATGATCAGCGCAATCTCGCCGTTCTTGATCATGTCTACCACATGTGGGCGGCCTTCCGCCACTTTGTTCACCGCCGTGACCTGCAGCCCCGCCCCGGCAAGCGCGGCCGCCGTACCGCGGGTGGCGAGCAGCGTGCATCCCAGTGCCGCAAGCGTGCGCGCGATCTCGACCACCTTGGGCTTGTCGGAGTTGCGCACGCTGATGAACACCTTGCCGCCCGAGGGCAGGCGCACGCCGGCGGCGAGCTGCGATTTCACGAAGGCTTCGGCAAAAGTATCGGCGACGCCCATCACCTCGCCGGTGGACTTCATCTCCGGACCGAGGATGGTATCCACGCCCGGGAACTTGATGAAGGGGAATACCGCCTCCTTGACCGCGTAATACGGCAGAACAACCTCGCCCCTGATGCCCTGGCTCTCGAGGGTCTGGCCCACCATGCAACGCGCCGCAATCTTCGCCAGCGCCAGGCCGGTCGCCTTGGAGACGTAAGGCACGGTGCGCGAGGCGCGCGGATTGACTTCCAGAACGAATACCACATCGTTCTGGATGGCGAACTGCACGTTCATCAGTCCCACCACCTGCAGCGCTTTCGCCATCACCACAGTCTGCCGGCGCAGTTGGTCCTGCAGCTTCTTCGACAGGCTGTACGGCGGCAGCGAGCATGCCGAATCGCCGGAGTGCACGCCGGCCTGCTCGATGTGCTCCATGATGCCGCCGATCAGGACCTGTCCGCCATCGCAGACGGCATCCACGTCGACTTCGATGGCGTCGTTGAGGAAGCGGTCCAGCAGCACCGGCGAGTCATTGGAAACCTTCACCGCCTCGCGCATGTAGCGCTCCAGGTCGCGCTGCTCGTGCACGATTTCCATCGCCCGCCCGCCCAGCACGTAGGAGGGACGCACCACCAGCGGATAGCCGATTTCCTGCGCCAGCGCCAGCGCCGCCTCGGGGTTGCGCGCGGTACGGTTGGGCGGTTGCCTGAGCTGGAGTCGGACCAGCATCTTCTGGAAACGCTCGCGGTCTTCCGCGCAGTCGATCATGTCCGGACTGGTGCCGATGATGGGCACGCCGTTCGCATCCAGGTCCTGGGCGAGTTTCAGCGGCGTCTGCCCGCCGTACTGCACGATCACGCCGAGCGGCTTCTCGACCGCGACGATCTCGAGTACGTCTTCGAGCGTCAGCGGCTCGAAGTACAGCCGGTCGGAGGTGTCGTAATCGGTGGACACCGTTTCCGGATTGCAGTTGACCATGATGGTCTCGTAGCCGTCTTCGCGCAGCGCCAGCGCCGCATGCACGCTGCAGTAGTCGAACTCGATGCCCTGGCCGATCCGGTTAGGCCCGCCGCCCAGCACCATCACCTTCCTGCGGTCGGTCGGCCGCGCCTCGCATTCCTCCTCGTACGTGGAATACATGTAAGCGGTACGGGTGTCGAACTCGGCGGCGCAGGTGTCCACCCGCTTGTACACCGGCCGCACGTTCAGCTCCCAGCGCTTGGCGCGCACCGCGTCCTGGGTGGCATTCAGCAGCTTCGCCAGCCTGCGGTCGGAAAAGCCGGCGCGCTTGAGAGTCCACAGGGTGTCGCGATCGAGATCGCCGATACGCTTCCCTGCCAGCGCCTTCTCCTGGCGGATGATGTCCTCGATCTGCGCCAGGAACCAGGGATCGATCCGGGTCAGTTGGTTCACTTCCTCCCGGCTCATGCCGATGCGCAGCGCGTCGGCGACGAACAGGATGCGCTCCGGGCCTGCATCGGCGAGTTCGGTCTCGATGGTCTCGCGGTCGGCGGTCTTTTCGTCGAATCCGTCGATGCCGGTCTCCAGCCCGCGCAGGGCTTTCTGCATCGACTCCTGGAACGTGCGGCCCATCGCCATCACCTCGCCCACCGACTTCATCTGGGTGGTGAGCCGCGAATCGGCCTGCGGGAACTTCTCGAAAGCAAAGCGCGGAATCTTGGTGACCACGTAATCGATGGTCGGCTCGAACGACGCCGGCGTCGCCCCGCCGGTAATGTCGTTGCGCAGTTCGTCGAGCGTGTAACCGACCGCGAGCTTGGCCGCGACCTTGGCGATCGGGAAGCCGGTCGCTTTTGAAGCCAGGGCCGAAGATCGGCTTACTCGCGGATTCATCTCGATGATGACCATGCGGCCGTCCTTCGGGTCGATGCCGAATTGCACGTTGGAGCCGCCGGTATCGACCCCGATCTCGCGCAGGCACGCGATCGAGGCATCGCGCATGATCTGGTATTCCTTGTCGGTGAGCGTCTGCGCCGGCGCCACGGTGATCGAATCCCCGGTATGGATGCCCATCGGATCGAGGTTCTCGATCGAGCAGATGATGATGCAATTGTCCTTCCGGTCGCGCACCACCTCCATCTCGAACTCTTTCCAGCCGATCACCGACTCCTCGATCAGCAGCTCGTGGGTGGGCGAGGCGTCCAGCCCGCGTTCGCAGATGGCGACGAACTCTTCCTTGTTGTAGGCAATGCCGCCGCCGGTGCCGCCGAGCGTGAACGAAGGCCGGATGATGGTGGGGAAGCCGACCATCGCCTGCACCTGCATCGCCTCCTCCATGCTGTGCGCGATGGACGAGCGCGGGCTCGCCAGGCCTATCCGGGTCATGGCTTTCTTGAATTTCTCGCGGTCCTCGGCCTTGTCGATCGCCTCCTTGGAGGCGCCGATCATTTCCACATCGTACTTCTCCAGCACGCCCTGCCTGGCGAGGTCGAGCGCGCAGTTGAGCGCGGTCTGGCCGCCCATGGTGGGCAGCAACGCATCGGGGCGCTCGACGGCGATTATTTTCTCCAGCATCTGCCAGGTGATCGGCTCGATGTAGGTGACGTCCGCCATGTCCGGGTCGGTCATGATGGTCGCCGGATTGGAATTCACCAGGATGACGCGATAACCCTCCTCGCGCAGCGCCTTGCAGGCCTGGGCGCCGGAGTAGTCGAACTCGCACGCCTGGCCGATGACGATGGGGCCGGCGCCGATGATCAGTACGCTCTCGATGTCTGTACGCTTCGGCATGGCGTTCTAGCGTTGCGGCCTGTGCTGCTCGATCATCTTCACGAAGCGGTCGAACAGGTAGTCGACGTCGTGCGGACCGGGGCTCGCTTCGGGATGGCCCTGGAAGCAGAACGCCGGCTTGTCGGTGCGTTCGAATCCCTGCAGGCTGCCGTCGAACAGCGACACGTGCGTGACCCGGACGTTCGCCGGCAGCGTGGTCGCGTCCACCGCGAAGCCGTGGTTCTGGCTGGTAATCATCACCCGCCGGCTGTCGAGGTCCTGCACCGGATGGTTGGCGCCGTGATGACCGAATTTCATCTTGATCGTCTTTGCGCCGCTGGCCAGTCCCAGCAACTGGTGGCCGAGGCAGATGCCGAACGTGGGTACGCCGGCGTCGAGGAACTTGCGGATGGCCTTGATCGCGTAATCGCAGGGCTCGGGATCGCCCGGACCGTTGGATAGAAAAATCCCGTCGGGCTTGAGCGCCAGCGCCTGTTCCGCGGATGCCTGCGCCGGCAGGACGGTCAGGCGGCAACCGCGGCCGGCGAGCTTGCGCAGGATGTTGTACTTGATGCCGTAGTCGTACGCCACGACGTGATGCTTTGGGGAAGTCTGGCTGCCGTATCCCCGCCCCAGCGCCCATTCGGTCTGGTTCCATTGGTAGGATTTCGTGCAGCTCACTACCTTCGCCAGGTCCATGCCGGACAACCCGGGAAAGGCGCGCGCTTCCTTCAATGCAAACGCCTCGTCCACCCGGCCGCCCATCAGGCAACCGCTCTGCGCACCCTGCTCGCGCAGTAACCGGGTGAGCTTGCGGGTATCGATGCCGGCGATTGCCGCAACACCCTGCGCCTTCAGGTAGTCGGACAGGTCCAGGCTGCGGCGGAAGTTGCTGGCAAGCACCGGCAGGTCGCGGATCACCAGCCCCGCGGCAAAGACCTTGCCGGATTCAATGTCTTCCGGATTGACGCCGACGTTGCCGATGTGCGGATACGTCAGGGTGACGATCTGCCGGCAATACGAGGGATCGGTAAGGATTTCCTGGTAGCCGGTGATCGCGGTGTTGAACACGACTTCGCCGGCGCTGTGGGTCTGCGCACCGATGGAAATGCCCCGGAATATCGTGCCGTCGGCGAGCACGAGGACGGCAGACTGACGGTCGAGCGCAGGCACGTAAGACTCCCGGGAAGCGCGGTTTGGAGGGGTACTCTACATGTGGAAAGCGGGAGAGGCACACGCCCCTCCCGCTTTCATTGTGAGCGCGCATTATAGAGGAAGGGGCGGCGCGGTTCAACACGCCGCCGGTATTCCTACTTCAGGCCGAGAACATCCTGCATGTCAAACAAGCCAGTCTTCTTCGCGGCCAAGAAACGGGCCGCTCTGAGCGCGCCGAGCGCAAACGTGGCGCGGCTTGCGGCCTTGTGGGTGATCTCGACGCGTTCGCCGGTGCCGGCGAACAACGCGGTATGGTCGCCGACGATGTCGCCGCCGCGCACGGTGGCGAAGCCTATGGTGGCGGGCTTGCGCTCGCCGGTTACGCCTTCACGGCCATAGACGGCGCATTCGGCGAGGTTGCGTCCCAGAGCCTGAGCAATGACTTCTCCCATGCGCAGCGCCGTGCCCGAGGGCGCGTCCACCTTGTGACGGTGATGCGACTCGATGATTTCGACGTCGTAACCTTCGTTCAGGACTTTCGCCGCCAGCTCGAGCAGCCTGAACGTCAGATTCACGCCGACGCTCATGTTGGGGGCCATTACCATCGCGACGTCCCGGGAAGCGGCGCTGATCAGCTTCTTCTGTTCCGGCGTGAATCCCGTGGTCCCGATCACCATGCGGATGCCGCGGCTGCGGCAGATCTCGAGGTGTTTGAGCGTTGCCTCGGGCCGGGTGAAATCCACCAGCACGTCGCAGCCCGCAAGCGAGCGCTCGAGATCGGCCGAAATCGGCACGCCGCACGGCGCGCCCACCAGCTCGCCGGCGTCCTTTCCGAGAAACGGGCTGTCCGAACGCTCCAGGGCGGCCTTGAGCTGGAAGTCGCCGGCTTGCGCCAACGCCTCGATGAGCGCGCGGCCCATGCGGCCGGTACTGCCCGCGATTGCGATTCTCTGAGGTGTCATCGGAAGTCGGCGATTCGAATTCGGGACCCGCGGGCCCGGATCACGGATTGGCGGTCCCGGTCGGCGCGCGCGAGAGGTTTTCGGTGGCGACCACGTCGCCATCGATGTACTTGAGCCTGTCGCCATCGAAGACCACGGTGATCTTGCGCTGCCGGCGTACCTCGCCCGCCTTGCCGGTCAGATACACGTAGTCCCAGCGGTTGGGATGAAACACGTCGGCGACCAGCGGCGTGCCGAGGATGAAGCGCACCTGCGAGCGCGTCATGTCGGGCTTGAGTTTCGCCACCATTTCCTGGTTCACGTAGTTTCCCTGCTGGATGTCGATCTTGTGGGGCGCCAGCATGCAACCGGCGAGCAGGGCGGGAAGGAGCCAGAGTAAGCGCATGAAGTGAGCAGCGTCATCCGGCGGCAACAGCGTCCGGACACGGTATCCAAGTGGGTTGAAAGCCGCTATGATAATTTAATAACCCCTTCCTGTCAGTCCTGTCATGACCACACCTCACGATCTCAAGAACATCGGACTGAAGGCAACGCTTCCGCGCCTGAAAATTCTCGACCTGTTCGAGAACAGCGACGTGCGCCACCTCACCGCCGAGGACGTCTACAAGATGCTGATGAAGGAGGGCATGGAGATCGGGTTGGCAACCATTTACCGGGTGCTCACCCAGTTCGAGCAGGCGGGCATCCTGATCCGTCACCATTTCGAATCCGGCAAGGCGGTGTTCGAACTCAACCAGGGTGGCCACCACGATCACCTGGTCTGCATCCAGTGCGGACAGGTCGAGGAATTCTACGATCCGGAAATCGAGCGACGCCAGGTCAAGATCGCCAAGGACCGCGGCTTCACCATTCACGAGCACTCGCTGCAGTTGTATGCCGACTGCATCAAGCCCGACTGTCCGAACCGCAAAAAATCCTGAAACTGCGCAGCCGGCGAATGCCGGCCGCATCCTGGAACCGGCATCCGTCATGACGGCAGAAGCGGGTGCGGACGTTCGTTCAGGCCGCGGGATTTCATCGCAACCACACTTAGGGGGCAAACATGGTGGCACTCGCGAGTGAACCGCAGTCCATAGGCAGGGTGCTCGACAGCGGTTTCAAGTTGTTCGTCAAGGCATTTTCCGGCGTTCTTCCTCTGTCATTGGCAGCGGCTGCGGTGCTCGCAGTCCCGAACATCGCCAACGTCGTGATGGGCGGCCCCGAACAGGTCGAGAGCCCGGTACCCTCCTCGACCTTTCTGGTCCTCTTCCTGATGGCGTTGCCGATCTACATGGTGCTGATCGCCGCGGTGGTGTACCGGCTCGGCGCGGTGGCCGAAATGCACGAGGCGAGCATCGCACAGGCGCTGGCACGCGGAGTCCGGTGCGTGCTCACGCTCATCGGCGTAGCCATCCTCTACTTCCTGGCGATGGCCGGCGGCCTGATATTGCTGATCATTCCCGGCATCATCCTTTCGCTGAGCTTGTCGTTCGGGTTCTTCGCCATCGTCCTTGACGGTGAATCGGCGCTGGGCGCGCTCAAGCGCAGCCACAGGCTGGTCTGGGGCAACTGGTGGCGCACGCTGGCCGTGGTTTCCGTGCCGGTGGTCATCGTGATGATTCTTTTCCTCGGCGTCGTGATTGTTTTCGGCGCCACCGTCGTCATGTCCGATGGCAGG
>JBGQGT010000039.1:0-10657 GCA_041497595.1 Gammaproteobacteria bacterium | reverse complement strand
TGATCGGACCCAACGGCGCCGGCAAGACCACCCTGTTCAATGCCATCTCCGGCATGTTCGCTCCCGATGCCGGGCGCATCGTTCTGGACCATACCCCGATCGCAGGCCTCCCTGCCGAGCAAGTGGTGAAACAGGGCCTGGCGCGCTCCTTCCAGATCACCAGCCTGTTCCCGGCGCTGTCCGTCTGGGAGAACCTGCGGTTGGCGGTACAAGCGCGCGACGCGCGGCGCTTCAACGCCTGGACGCGCAGCGGCGCCCTGCCGCAAGTGAACGCCGAAACCCGTGAACTGGTGAAATTTCTCGGGTTTGAGAACACCGAGCACGCGCTGATCTCCAGCCTTTCCTATGGCGGACAGAGGCTGGTCGAGATCGGCATGGCGCTGGCGGCAAAGCCCCGCGTCCTGCTGCTGGACGAACCGCTGGCCGGCCTCGCCGCGGCGGAACGGGAGCGCATCGGCGTCCTGATACGCCGGCTGACCGGGGACATGGCGGTGCTGCTGGTCGAGCACGACATCGATCGCGTGTTCGGCATGGCCGACATCGTCACGGTAATGAACGAAGGCAGGGTGCTGGTCGAGGGCGACGCGGAAACCGTGCGCGCGCATCCCGAAGTTCAGCGCGTGTACATCGGCAGCGGTCACGCGCATCTGGTCGCCCAACGGACGCAGAGGGATCCGTCCTCGCAGGAAGTCCTGCTGCAACTGGACAAGATCAATTCCTTTTACGGCAATAGCCACATCCTCCACGATGTCAGCCTCGTGGTGCGCGCCCGCGAAGTCGTCGGCTTGCTGGGACGCAACGGCGCCGGCAAATCGTCGACCTTCAAGAGCATACTCGGCATCGTTCAACCCGCTTCCGGTACCGTCACTTTCAACGGCCGCGTGATCAGCGGCAGCACGCCGGAACAGATCGCGCGTTTGGGCATCGGCCTGGTGCCACAGGGGCGCAGGCTGTTCTCCGGCCTGACCGTGGACGAAAATCTGCGCCTGGGTGCGCTCGCGCGACGGACGGGCGACGGTGTCAAGTGGGATCGCGACAGGATCTACGGCTACTTCCCGAGAATCCGCGAAAAGCTCCACACCAAGGCCGACCTGCTCTCCGGCGGCGAACAGCAGATGGTCGCGATTGCCCGCGCCCTATCCGGCAACGTCAAGCTGCTGCTGATGGACGAGCCGTTCGAGGGCCTGTCGCCGGCAATGGTCGAAGAAGTCTTCAAGTCGATCGAGCAACTGCGGCAGGAAGTCGCGATTTTGATCATCGAGCATCGTCTGGACCTGGTGCTGTCGCTCGCCGACCGCACCTGCGTCCTCGACCGCGGGCATGTGTCGCACCAGGGACCGGCGCAGCCGCTGCTTACCGATCTCGAATTCCGCAAGCAGGTCTTGTGGCTTTAACTAAACCACATGGCATCTAAACCTCACCGCAAAGGCGGTGAAGATTTTCTAATGGAGTAAGCGATGGAAATTTCAGCAAAAGGACAGCGGGTCCTGATCACCGCCGGTGCGGCGGGAATTGGCCGGGCGATGACAGACGTGTTTCGCAAGGCCGGCGCGCGGGTGCACATCTGCGACGTGGTGCAGGCTTCGCTTGACGATACGGTGAAAGCCTTTCCCGGGGTCAGCGCCACACTGGCGGACGTTTCCAGCCTCAAGGATGTGGACCGGCTGTTTGCCGACGTAAAGAAACATCTCGGCGGGCTCGACTGCCTCATCAACAACGCCGGCATCGCCGGGCCGACGGGAAAAGTCGAGGACATCGCGGCCGAGGAATGGGAGCGCTGTATTGCGGTGGATCTGAACGGCATGTTCTATTGCACGCGCCTGGCGGTGCCGATGATAAAGGCCGCCGGGGGCGGCTCGATCATCAATCTGTCCTCCGCCGCAGGGAGGCTGGGGTTCCCGTTTCGCACCCCCTATGCCGCCGCCAAGTGGGGCGTGGTCGGGTTCACCAAGAGCCTGTCGATGGAGGTGGGCCCGGACAACATCCGCGTCAATGCGATTCAGCCGGGCGTGGTCGAGGGCGAGCGCATCAACCGCGTCATCGAGGCCAAAGCCAAGGCGGTCGGCATCAGCTTCGAGGAACAGAAGAAGATCTCGCTCGAACGCATCTCGATGCACCGCATGGTCAGTCCCTACGACATCGCCAACATGGCGCTTTATCTCGCCAGCGACATCGGCAGAAATGTCACCGGCCAGGCGCTGTCCGTCTGCGCCGGCGTCGAAATGCTGGGCTAGAGCGATATGCCGCCAAGATTCTTTTCTATACCCCCTTGAGGGGTACGCCAAGAGCGCCAAGAAAATAAAACTTGAACTGAATAGCGGGCCCAGACGACGAGTCGCACGCAACGAATTCATCTGTACGCTTTTTTGCCCCGTGTATTACAAGGACATGCTTCATTAGTTCGTTACAAAGCTCTTCTTGGCGCCTTGGCGGTTTTTTTTAGGAATCTAGTAAATGGAAAAAGTGGCAATCATTGGTACCGGACTGATCGGCCGTGCCTGGGCGATGGTGTTCGCGCGCGCGGGACACTCGGTGAAGGTCTACGACAGTACCCCCGGTGCGACCGACAAGGCTATCGGCCTTATCAGGGAGGGGCTGGAGGAACTGCAACAGTTCGGGCTGATCAACGAATCTCCCGACACGGTGATGAAGCGCGTCAGCGGCGCCGCCACCCTGGCAGAGGCCGTGAGGGACGCCGATTACGTTCAGGAGAACACCTCGGAGCGGCTGGACGTGAAGCGCGAGGTTTATCGCCAGCTCGATGAAGCGGCTCCGGCGCATTGCATCCTGGCGAGCTCGACCTCGACCATTCAGACGTCGCGCTTCAGCGAGGGGCTCAAGGGCAAGCATCGCTGCATCGTCGCGCACCCGGTCAACCCGCCGCACGTGGTGCCGATCGTCGAGATCTCGCCCGCGCCGTGGACCAGCCCCGAGGTCGTCGCCAGGACCCGTGCGCTGCACGACAAGGTCGGTCAGGTGGCCATCACCGTGAAGAAAGAGGTCGAGGGATTCATTCTCAACCGGTTGCAGGGCGCCCTGTTGCTGGAATCATGGCGCCTGGTGAAGGAGGGTTACGTCTCGGTCGAGGACCTCGACAAATGCATCAAGGACGGCCTGGGGTTGCGCTGGTCGTTCATGGGCCCCTTCGAGACCATCGATCTGAACGCGCCCGGCGGCGTGTCCGACTATGCGGCGCGCTACGGCCTGGTGCTTTACGGCATGATGAAGGACGTGAAGCACGAGCCTTGGGACGACGAGCTGGTCGCGAAGATCGAAGGGGAACGGCGCAAGCTCATGCCCCAGGCCCAGCACGCCGAGCGCGAAGCCTGGCGCGACCGGCGACTGATGGCGCTGATCGCCCACAAACGCGAGATTTCAAAGAAAGGCTGATAAAGAGCATTGACGAAGGGTCACGAAGGAAAGGCAAGAAAGGAACACGAAGGAAATCGGAACTGTGAAAATACCGGCAATTCGGAGAAGTCGGCGCGCATATGGTAGTCGTTCTTTTTTCGAATACTTCGGTTTTTTGCTTCTCCTTCGTGTTCCTTCGTTTTTCCTTCGTGACCCTTCGTGTTAAAAGAGTTCGATCTGGATTTAACTGGAGAAACTGAAAATGGCACAGAAAGTCATCATCACCTGCGCAGTAACGGGCGCCATCCACACGCCTTCGATGTCGCCCTACCTGCCGGTGACGCCGGAGGAGATCGCGGACGCGGCGATCGGCGCGGCAAAAGCCGGCGCGGCAATCGTGCACCTGCATGCGCGCGAGCCCAAGGACGGCCGCCCCACCCAGGATCCGAAGATGTTTCTGCGGTTCCTGCCGAAGATCAAGGCGGCGTCCGACGTTGTGATCAATCTCACGACCGGCGGCGCTCCGACCATGAGCGTGGAAGAACGGCTGCAGCCGGCGCTGCAGCTCAGGCCCGAAGTGGCGTCGCTCAACATGGGTTCGATGAATTTCGGTTTGTACGAGATGCTGCAGCGTTTCACCGAATTCAAGCACGACTGGGAAAAACCCTATCTTGCCGGATCCGACGATCGCATCTTCAAGAACACCTTCAAGGACATCGCCCACATCCTCGAGTCCTGCAGCAACAACGACACCCGCTTCGAGATCGAGTGCTACGACATCGGCCACTTGTACACCGCGGCGCACTTCCTCGATCGCGGCCTGGTCAAGCCACCGCTGTTCATCCAGTCGGTGTTCGGCATCCGCGGCGGCATCGGCCCCCACCCCGAGGACGTGCTGCATATGAAGCGCACCGCCGACCGGCTGTTCGGCGACCAGTACCAGTGGTCGGTGCTCGGCGCGGGACGCAACCAGATGTACATCGCCACGCAGTCCGCGGTGATGGGCGGCAACGTGCGGGTCGGCCTGGAAGACAGCCTGTGGATCGGCAAGGGCCAGTTTGCCAAGTCCAACGCCGATCAGGTCTCCAAGATCCGCCGCATCCTCGAAGAACTGGGTCTCGAAGTCGCCACGCCCGAAGACGCACGCAGGATTCTCAAGCTCAAGGGCAAGAACAACGTCAATTTCTAGAAACACAACCTCTTTAAACACGAAGGATCACGAAGGAAGAACAAGAAAGGAACACGAAGGAGATGCTGAAAGATTCAAACTACGGAATTCATGGGGAACTCTTCGGAGAATGTCACTTAAGTTCCTTCCGTTGCCAATTCAGGACTTTCCAGATTTGCCTTCCTTCGTGGCCCTTCGTTTTTCCTTCGTGATCCTTCGTGTTCAACGCGTATCGCCCTTAAGGACCTAGATGAAGACCTACAAGATCGCAGCAATCCCCGGAGACGGCATCGGCACCGAAGTGATCGCGGCCGGTATCGAGGTACTGGAGATGCTGGCAAAGCAGGACGGCAGCTTCAAGCTTCGCTTTGAGCACTTCGACTGGGGTAGCGCGTATTACCTCAAGCACGGTGAAATGATGCCCGCGGACGGTCTTGCGAGGCTCAAGAACTTTGACGCGATCTATTTCGGCGCCGTCGGCTCCAGGGAAGTGCCGGATCACATCACGCTGTGGGGCCTGCGGCTCAACATCTGCCAGGGCTTCGACCAATACGCCAACGTGCGTCCCGCCCGCGTGCTGCCGGGCATCGAGCCGCCGCTCAAGCTGAAGTCGCCGGCCGACCTCGATTGGGTGATCGTGCGCGAGAACACCGAGGGCGAATACTCCGGACAGGGCGGGCGATCGCATCGCGGCCTGCCCGGGGAGGTCGCCACCGAGATCGCGGTGTTTACCCGTGCTGGCGTCGAGCGCATCCAGCGCTTCGCCTTCGGTCTTGCGCGCAAGCGGCCGAAACGGCATCTGACCTTGATCACCAAGTCCAACGCACAGCGCCATGGGATGGTGATGTGGGACGAGATCTTCGCCTTGGTCGCGAAGGACTATCCCGACGTCGAAACCGACAAGATGCTGGTGGATGCCGCAACCATGCGCATGGTGCTCCGGCCGGCAACGCTCGACGTGATGGTTGCCACCAATCTGCATGCCGACATCCTGTCGGATCTCGCCGCGGCGCTCTCCGGCAGCCTTGGCATCGCGCCCACGGCCAACCTCGACCCGGAACGCCGTTTTCCGTCGATGTTCGAGCCGATCCACGGCTCGGCACTCGACATCGTCGGCAAAGGCATCGCCAATCCGATCGGGACTTTCTGGACCGGGGTGATGATGCTCGAACATATTGGCGAGTCCGGGGCCGCCGCCCGCCTGATGGGCGCGATCGAAAGCGTCACTCAGGCGCGTGTCTTCACCCCAGACCTTGGCGGCAAGGCCACGACCGCCCAGGTTACCCGTGCGCTCTGCAAAGCCATCGAAACACTGCCAATACACGCCTGATTCTGACAATCGGCGCCGCGAAGCTGTTACTGCGCCCATGACTCCTGCCCCGATTCACGGGCACCAGCCCGCCGACTGTGTTGCCCGAGGGACGGGAATCACTCAGAATGCCACTGGCACGGGGCTTGCGCCGATATGACGAGACCCTCTCAATCCGACCAGTTCGCGGCTCCCCGATCGCGCCGAGCATGGAACAAGAAACGACCGAGTCCCCCCGAGTGAGCCCCGCCAAGAGCAAAAGACGCGCCGCAAACAAGGCGAAGCCAGGCAACCGCGCAAGTCCGCGCGCGCGCAAACGCATCGCGCGCACGCCGGCGCCGCCGGCTGACCTGAAAAAGAGGCTCGCAGCGGCCGAACAACGCGTGCAGGAAACCAACGAGAAGCTTCAGAGCGCCACCACGAAGCTGCTGATATCGTCGCAGAGGCTGCGCGATTCGCAGGCCGTTACCCGCAACACCCTTGATGCGCTCAAGGTCAGCCTCGACCGCGAGAAGCTCGCGCTGGCGTTCGCGGAGATCGGAACCTGCGAGTTCGATGTTCGAAGCCGGATGGTGCGCGCTTCGGAAATGAGCCTGCGCCTGTTCGGCATTCGCAGCGACCACCCGGACGTTCCCTACAATCAGTTGCTCGAATCGATCCATCTCGAGGATCGTCCCCGTTTCACACAGGCCGTCGACGAGTGCCTCGGCGGAACCGGCAACCTGGACATCGAGTACCGGGTGTCCTGGCCCGACGGAACCCACCGCTGGCTGCGCACCAAGGGAGATGCGCTGCTCGATCTGGAGGGCGAACCGATCAAGGTGTTATGGGTGACCGAAGACGTGTCCCAGCGCAAGGACATGGATGCGCGGGTGCGCTTCCTTGCCCACCATGACCTGCTCACCGGCCTGCCCAACCGCACCCTGTTTCAGGATCGTCTGCAACAGGCGCTGGCATCGGCGAAGCGCATGGAGACCAGGGTCGCGCTGCTGTTCATCGACCTGGACCGTTTCAAGTATGTCAACGATTCCTTCGGGCACCGCGCCGGCGACATCCTGTTGCAGACCGTGGCGGCGCGGCTGCGCGGCTGCGTGCGCGAGACCGATACGGTGTGCCGGCATGCCGGCGACGAGTACCTCATCGTCCTGTCGGCATTGCGCGAACCGGCCGAGGCGGCGCTGGTCGCGGGCAAGGTGCTCGCCACCTTCGATGAACCGTTCCTGCTCGAAACGCAGGAAATCCAGATCTCGGCAAGCGTCGGCATCAGCGTCTATCCCGACGACGGCCACACCATGGAGGATCTGATCCGCAACGCCGATGCGGCGATGTATTACTCGAAAAAAAGCGGCCGCAACCGCTACGAATTCTTTACGCCGGAGCTGACCGCTCCGGTGGCCGAGCGCCTGGTATTGGCCAATCAGCTGCGCCGGGCCATCGAGCGCAACCAACTGATCCTTTACTATCAGCCGCAGTTCGACACCGCCAATGGCAAGTTGCTGGGTGCCGAGGCGCTGGTACGCTGGAACCACGACGAGCACGGACTGCTGTTTCCGGAGAGTTTCATTCCCCTGGCGGAAGAATCGGACATCATCCATCTCATCGGCGAATGGGTGTTGAACGAGGCCTGCCGCCAGATCAACGCCTGGCAGACGAAGGGGCTGCGGGTGGTCCCCGTGGCCGTCAACTATTCGGCGTTCCAGTTCCGCCGCGCCAACCTGGTCCAGGGCGTGGCGGCGGCGTTTGCCCGCCATAACCTCAAGCCGCATCAGCTCGAAATCGAACTCACCGAGAACGCGATCATGCAGGACCCGAAGGAAACCGCAAGGATGCTGGAGATGCTGCATGAAATGGGGGTGAGTCTGTCCATCGACGACTTCGGCACCGGCTACTCGAGCCTGAATTATCTGAAACGCTTCCCGATCGACAAACTCAAGATCGACCGCAGCTTCGTCGCGGACCTGCCGCACGACCTGAACGATTCCGCGATCGTGCAGGCGATCATCAACCTGGCGAAGAGCCTGCGCATGACTGTGATTGCCGAAGGCGTGGAAACCCGGGGCCAGCTCGATTTTCTGCGTGCGCTCGGCTGCCAGGCCTACCAGGGCTACTTCGGCGGCCGGCCGATGGAAGCAGAACGCTTCGCGGCCATGCTTGCGTGAACGCGCTCAGCGGGCGATCCGTCGATTGACGTAGTCCTCAACGGCGGCGCGTTCGGTGTCGCTCAGGTGCAGGCCGATCTTGCTGCGCCGCCACAGCACGTCTTCCGCGGTGCGCGCCCATTCCCTGTCCATGAAATGATCCACTTCGCGCGCCGTCAATCCGGCGCCGAAGTGTGTACCCAGGTCGTTGACGTTCTGTGCGTCGCCGATCAAGTCGATTGCCGTCGATCCGTGCCGCCGCACGATGCCTTCGACCAGCCCGGTAGGCAGTGCGGCGTAGCGTGTCAACATGCTCTTCAGAAATTCGACGTAATCGAAATGCCCGGTCGCGGCACCGGGGAGCGGCGCGGTTGCGGTCCAGGGAGGGCCCGGAATCTCCAGCACCGGGGAAAGTTTTTCCAGCGCGTGCTCGGCAAGGCGGCGGTAAGTCGTGATCTTGCCCCCGAATACAGACAGGATGGGCGCGCCGCTGCCGGCGTGGTCGAGCTGCAGGACATAGTCGCGCGTGACCTCGGTGGGGCTCGCCTTGCCGTCGTCGTGTAGTGCCCGCACCCCGGCGTAACGCCACACGACGTCGCCAGCGTGTATTGGCTTCCTCAAATAGCGGTTCGCTGCGTCACACAGATAGCGCACTTCTTCATCGGACACCTCCATGGCCGCGGGCGGTTGCGCGAGCGCCACCTCTGTAGTGCCGATCAGGGTGAATCTGCGTTCGAACGGCAGGAGAAAAACAATACGGCGGTCGTGGTTCTGCAAAATGTAGGCATAGTCGCCCGCGATCCTGCGCGGCACGACGATATGGCTGCCCTTGACCAGCCGTATCCGGGCGCGCACATGCAGTCCGGCGATTTCGCGCAGCAGTTGTTCGACCCAGGGTCCGGCAGCGTTGACGACGGCTTTGGCCGTCATAAATCCGCGCCGTCCATTGGCAGCCTCGAGGTGGGCGCGCCAGCCGTTTTCCGTGGCGGCGAGACCCACGCAGGCGGTGCGCGGCAGGATTTTCGCCCCGAGAGTTTGCGCCGAGAGCGCATTGACCACGACCAGACGCGCATCGTCCACCCGGCAATCCGAATAAGAGAATCCGCTGCCGAAGCGGGGGTCGAGATCGTCGTCGAAGGGCGGTCTGCGCAAATCGACTGCACGGCTTCGCGGCAGAGTGCTGGCACCGCCGAGGCGGTCATAGAGCCACAAGCCGGCACAAATCATCCACTTCGGCCGCAGTCCGGGAGCGTGAGGAAGGACGAAGCGTAGTGGCCTCACCAGATGCGGCGCGAGCCGCATCAGCACTTCGCGTTCCGCCAACGACTCGCGTACCAGCCGCCACTGCCGCTGCTCCAGATAGCGCAGGCCGCCGTGAATCAACTTGCTGCTCGCCATCGAGGTCGCGCCGCCCAGATCACCGCGTTCGCACAGGGCGACGCGAACGCCCCTGCCGGCGGCATCGCGGGCCACACCTACCCCGTTTATTCCACCGCCGATCACCAGAAGATCGTACTCGCCGTCCAGCATATCCATCGCGTCGATCGTCCCAGGGAATGGAGCGTGTCAGCGCAGGCCGGCCAGCGCCTCGGTGACCGCCGAGTATGAATCCGCATTGAAGCAGACACAGCGGACTTCCTCGATGTGCGTCTCCCGCGACAGAAACGCAGCGATCTCGGCGATGGCAATCCCTGCGGCCCGGCGCAACGGGAAGCCGTAGACCCCGGTGCTGATCTGCGGGAAGGCGATGGTTCGCACTTTGTACGCCACGGCGAGCGCCAGGCTGTTGCGGTAGCAGCGCGCGAGCAGGTCGTCCTCATTGTCGCCGCCGCCGCGCCAGACCGGCCCGACGGTATGGATGACCCAGCGTGCCTGCAGACGGAATCCCGGCGTAATGCGCGCCTCGCCGGTCGGGCAGCCTCCGAGTCCACGGCAAAACTCCAGCAGTTCCGGCCCCGCGGCCCGGTGAATCGCCGCGTCCACGCCCCCGCCCCCGAGCAGGGAGGCGTTGGCGGCATTGACGATCGCATCCACCTGCTGGCGGGTGATGTCGCCCTGCAGCACCTGTATGCGCTGTTTCATGGGACAAGAATAACCTGTTCCCGGCGCTATCATGGGCGCGGTCAACTGCTTCATGATTTGCAGGTATGCTGCAGACGACCAGAACCGATATGAACGCCGCGACCACAAACATCCTGGTAGTAGACGACGACCAACGCCTGCGCGATCTCCTGAACCGTTATCTCGCGGAACAGGGTTTCGGCGTGCACGCCGTTGCCAACGGCAGCGCGATGGAGCGGGTAATGGGCAAGGAAAACGTGGACATGATCATTCTCGACCTGATGCTCCCGGGCGAAGACGGCATAAGCATCTGCCGCCGGCTGCGCGCCGGGGGAAAGCGCACACCGATCATCATGCTCACGGCAAAAGGCGACGAAGCGGAGCGCATCGCCGGGCTCGATATCGGCGCCGACGACTATCTGCCGAAACCGTTCAATCCGCGCGAGCTGGTCGCAAGGATCAAAGCGGTCTTGCGCCGCCAGTCACCGGCGTCCGCCGTTCCCGGCGCTCCCGACGACAGCAAGGCGCCGGTGCGATTCGGCCCATTCGAAATCAATCTTGCCACCCGCACGCTCACCCGAAACGGCAAGCATGTCGGGCTGACGACCGGCGAATTCGCCATGCTCAAGG
>JBGQGT010000038.1:0-10675 GCA_041497595.1 Gammaproteobacteria bacterium | reverse complement strand
GCCCGTACCCGGCGAGCTTCGCCCACTCGAGCGCGCCGAGCGCCGTGGGAACGGTCATCAGCAGCGCCCAGCCGGGATTGGGAAGCAGAAAAATGCAGGCGAGCAGCAACGGCAGCACCACCGCCACGGTGAGCAGGCGTTGTTTGAGCATCCAGCGGCGCGCTGCAACGGAGGGTCCCGCCGCAGCCGAATCAGCGCTATTCCCCAACGGTTCCACGCACGGTTCCGGCGGGCGCAGACTGCGCGCCGAGTTGTTCGCTGGTGCGGCCGAACCGGCGTTCCCGGCTGCGGTAGGAGTCAACGGCGCGGTCCAGCGCCTCAGCGTCGAAATCCGGCCACAACTCGTCGGTGAAGAAGAACTCGGTATAGGCTAACTGCCACAACAGGAAGTTGCTGATGCGCTGCTCGCCGCCGGTGCGGATGAACAGATCGGGCTCGGGCGCGTAGCTCATCGACAGGTGCGGGGCAAGATGGGCCTCGCGGTACGCATCCTGCGGATTCGGCAGTTCCCGCACCATGCGGTTCACCGCCTGCAGGATGTCCCAGCGCCCGCCGTAGTTGGCGGCGATGGTGAGCGTGAGCCGGTCATTGTCGGTAGTCAGTTGCTCCGCATTCCTGATCAGAGTGGTCAGGCGCGGCTCGAAGCTGGACAGGTCGCCGACCACCCTGAGGCGGATTCGGTTGGCGTGGAGCTTGCTCACCTCCTGTTCGAGCGCCATCACGAACAACTCCATCAGGAGCGAGACTTCGTCCTTGGGACGGCGCCAGTTCTCGCTGCTGAACGCAAACAGCGTCAGGTACTCGACGCCGCGTTCGATGCAGGCCTTGGTCACCGCGCGCACCGCCTCGAGCCCGCGGCGATGACCTGCCACGCGCGGCAGGAAGCGCTTTTTGGCCCAGCGGCCGTTGCCATCCATGATGATGGCGATATGGCGCGGGACGGCGCGGACTTCAGGGACGGCAATGGTGGCGCTGTTGAACACGTTGTCAGACCGCCATCAGGTCGGCTTCTTTGGCCGCCAGCGCCTTGTCGATTTCGGCGATGTAGCGGTCGGTGAGTTTCTGGATGTCTTCCTGGGCGCGGCGCTCGTCGTCTTCCGACACCTCTTTTTGCTTCAGCAGTTCCTTGAGCGCGGTGTTGGCGTCGCGGCGGATGTTGCGCACCGCCACCCGTGCATTCTCCGCCTCGCCCTTGACCACCTTGGTCAGGTCGCGGCGGCGTTCTTCGGTGAGCGCCGGCATCGGCACCCGCACCGTGTCCCCCATGTTCGCCGGGTTCAGTCCCAGATCGGCCTCGCGGATCGCCTTGTCGATCACCGCCACCATTTTCTTTTCCCAGGGCGTCACGCCGATGGTGCGGGAATCGATCAGCGACACGTTCGCCACCTGGTTGATCGGCGTGGGATTGCCGTAGTAGTCGACCTGGATGTGGTCCAGGATGCCGGTGTGGGCGCGGCCGGTGCGGATCTTGCCGAGATCGGCCTTGAGCGTATCCAGCGTCTTGTGCATCTTCTGATCCGCCGACTTCTTCACGTCTGCAATTGTCATGAGCTCCCTCCTTCAGCTTTTCAGGCGTGCACCAGCGTGCCTTCGTCCTCGCCGAGCACCACCCGCTTGAGCGCGCCCGCCTTGAAGATGCTGAACACGCAGATCGGCAGCTTCTGGTCGCGGCACAAGGTCAGCGCGGTGGCATCCATTACCTTGAGCTTCTTGACGATCGCTTCGTCGAAGCTGACGCGCTGGTAACGCATCGCGTCCGGATGGGTCTTGGGATCGTCGGTATACACGCCGTCCACCTTGGTGGCCTTCACCACGATGTCCACGTTCATTTCCATGCCGCGCAGCGCTGCCGCCGTATCGGTCGTGAAGAACGGGTTGCCGGTGCCGGCGGCGAAGATTACCACCCGGCCTTCTTCCAGGTAACGCATCGCCTTGCCGCGGATATAGGGTTCGGCGACCTGCTCGATGTTGATCGCCGACTGCACCCGGCTCTTGAGCCCCTGCCTGCGCATCGCGTCCTGCAGCGCTAAGGCGTTCATTACCGTGGCCAGCATCCCCATGTAATCCGCCGTGGCGCGGTCCATGCCGGCCGCCGCCGGCGCCATGCCGCGAAAGATGTTGCCGCCGCCGATGACCACGCCGACCTCGACCCCGAGCTCCACCACTTCCTTGACCTCCGAAACGATGCGGTCGATGGTCTCGCGATTGACCCCGTAGGCATCGTCGCCCATCAGGGCTTCGCCCGACAGCTTGAGCAGGATGCGCTTGTAGGCTGGCTTCATCGCGCCGCGGCGGGTCCGGATCAGCGCGCCTGGGCAGCCTGCGCCATCACTTCGGCAGCGAAATCGGCTGCCTTCTTCTCGATGCCCTCGCCGACGATGAACAGCGTGAACGCATGCACTTTTGCGCCCTTGGCCGCGAGCAGCTTCTGCACCGTGGTCTTGTCGTCCTTGACGAAAGGCTGGCCCAGCAGCGTGACCTCGGCAAGATACTTCTGCACGCTGCCCTCGACGATTTTCTCAACGAGGTTGGCCGGCTTGCCGGAATCCAGCGCCCGGGCCTTGGCGATCTCGCGCTCGCGTGCGATCAGCTCCGCCGGGACCTGATCCCGGGACACGGAAATCGGCTTGGAAGCCGCGACGTGCATCGCCAGGTCCTTGCCGAGCGTCTCGTCGCCGCCCTCCAGGTCGACCATCACGCCGATCCTGGTGCCATGCAAATAGTGCGCGAGCCTGCCCCTGGCCTTGTGCACCGCGGCCCGGCGCACGCTGATGTTCTCGCCGAGCCTCATCACCAGCGCCTGGCGCGTCGCCTCGACGCTCTCGCCCGAGGCAAGCCGTGCCTGTGCCAGCGCTTCGACGTCGGTGATGTTTCCGGCTGCCGCCAGTTCCGCCACCGCTTTTGCGAACCCGGCGAAGTTCTGGTCCTTGGCGACGAAGTCGGTTTCGCAGTTGATTTCGACCAGTGCACCCAGCTTGCGGTCGCCCGACAAGTGAATGCCGATCGTGCCTTCGGCCGCGACCCGGCCGGCGACCTTGCCCGCCTTCGCGCCGCTCCTGATGCGCAGCAGGTCCTCGGCCTTGTTCATGTCGCCGCCGGCCTGTTCCAGCGCCTTCTTGCATTCCATCATGCCGATCCCGGTGCGGCTGCGCAGTTCCTTGACCGTGCTTGCGGTGATTTCCGCCATTCTCGATTGCTCCTGGTTCTTGGTTGCGCGCCGGGCGCGCAGTTTCTCAATCTTCGGTTAAAAAAAAAGGGCGTACGCCCTTTTTTTCCGGCTGCCCGGGTCAGGCCGGCGCCTGTTCCTCCGAACTGTCCACCTCGACGAATTCGTCGCTGACGATCTGCTGGACGACCTGGCTGCGTCCCTCTAGGATCGCATCGGCAATGCCGCGCACGTACAGGCGCACCGCGCGGCTGGCATCGTCGTTGCCCGGAATCACGTAGTCCACGCCGTCGGGGGAATGGTTGGTGTCGACCACCCCGACCACCGGGATGCCGAGCTTGTTGGCTTCGGTGACCGCGCCCTTCTGGTAACCCACGTCCACCACGAACAGCGCGTCCGGCAATCCGTTCATTTCCTTGATGCCGCCCAGGCTGCGGTCCAGTTTGACCATCTCGCGTTGGAAATTGAGCTGCTCTTTCTTCGACAGTTTCTCGATCGAGGCGTCCTGCACCATCTGCTCCATGTCGCGCAGGCGCTTGATCGACTGCTTCACCGTCTTGAAATTGGTGAGCATGCCGCCCAGCCAGCGCTGATCGACGAAGGGGGTGCCGGCGCGCAGCGCTTCCTCGCGGATGATCTCGCGCGCCTGGCGCTTGGTGCCGACGAACAGGATGCTGCCCTTGTTCGCGGCCAGCTGGCGCACGAACTTCACCGCATCCTGGTACATGGCCAGGGTCTTCTCGAGGTTGATGATGTGGATCTTGTTGCGATGGCCGAAGATATACGGGGCCATCTTGGGATTCCAGTAACGGGTTTGGTGCCCGAAGTGAACTCCGGCTTCGAGCATCTGACGCATGGTGACCGACATGAACTTCTCCTGTAAGGGTTGAGCCTCCGCTCGCCGGAACCCGATAGTCGGGCACCCTTCCAATCCGGCAGAGCCGGATTTTTTTATCGTTCAGTCCGGCATGGCCGGAGGTGAACTGGCAAGCGTGCGAATTGCCCCGGTCAAAACGACTGGAGCTAACAAAAAATTATATCAGCGCGAGCCCGCCTGTCTCAAGCATTTTTATGCGCACTCAAGGGTTTACCGCCCCGGGGCGGCGTGACGCTGGCGCCGGGCTTCGTACAGGCAGATGCCCGCCGCCACCGACACGTTCAGGCTTTCCACCTGGCCCAGCATCGGGATCGCGATCAATTCGTGGCAGGTCTCGCGCGTGAGCCGTCGCAATCCTTCTCCCTCGGCGCCGAGCACCAGCGCAAGCGCACCGGAAAGCCTGGCTTCGAACAGTGTCGTGGCGCCGGTTTCGGCCGCACCGAGTACCCATATTCCCTTATCTTTCAAATCTCTGAGCGCACGTGCCAGATTGGTGACGACGATAAAGGGCACGCTTTCCGCCGCCCCTGAAGCGACCTTGTGCACCGTTGCGCTGAGGCCGACCGCCCGGTCCTTGGGTGCAATCACGGCATGCACCCCCATCGCGTCCGCGACCCGCAGGCAGGCACCCAGGTTGTGCGGGTCCTGCACCCCGTCCAGCACCAGCAGCAACGGCGGCTCGGCCGTGCTTTCCAGCACCTCTTCCAGCGAACCGGCCGGGGTCGCTTCCTCGACAAAAGCGACCACGCCCTGGTGCCGCGAGCCTTTCGCCAGCCCATCGAGGCGCGCTGCGTCGGCATGGTGAACGCGCACGCCGCCGGCCCTGGCCAGATCCGCCACCCTGCGGGCACGCGCATCATTCCGGCCGGGATCCAGAAACACCTCGAACACCGCCTCCGGCCGGCGCTTGAGCGCTGCGCTGACCGCGTGCAGCCCGTGGATCGCCCGCCTGCCGCTCATTTGCCCTTCGACTTCGATTCATCGAGCACGAAGTCGATCTTGCTGGTCTCGAGATCCACCCGCACCAGCTTGACGGACACCCGGTCGCCGAGCCGGAAGCGCTTGCCGGTGCGCTCTCCCAGCAGCTGATGTTTGGCGGCGTCGTAATGGAAGTAATCCGACCCCAGTTCGGAAATGTGCACCAGGCCCTCGACATACACCTGGTCGAGCGCGACGAACACCCCGAAGCTGGTCACGCCGCTGACGGTGCCGGTGAAGCGCTCGCCGATGCGATTCTGCATGTAGTAGCACTTGAGCCAGGCCTCGACGTCGCGGGTGGCCTCGTCGGCACGGCGTTCCGTCTCGGAACAATGCACGCCGATCTCATGCCAGTCGCCCGTGTCGTAACGCTTGGCTTCCAGCACTGCTTTTATGGAACGATGGATGAGCAGGTCGGGATAGCGGCGGATCGGCGAGGTGAAATGGGTATAGGACTCGTAGGCCAGCCCGAAATGGCCGACGTTGTCCGGGCTGTAAACCGCCTGGCGCAGCGAGCGCAGCATTACCGTCTGCAGTAGCTGCACGTCCGGGCGGGTCTTGATTTTTTCCAGCAGGCGCGCGTAGTCCTTGGCGTGAGGCTGGTCGCCGCCGGTGAGCTGCAGCCCGAACTCGCGCAGAAACTCGCGCAGCGCCGCCAGCTTTTCCGGGGTCGGGCCTTCGTGCACCCGGTACAGCGCCGGATGGTCGTGGCTGGACAGGAAATCAGAGGCGCAGACGTTGGCCGCCAGCATGCATTCCTCGATCAGGCGGTGGGCATCGTTGCGCTGGGTGGGGACGATGCGTTCGATCTTGTCCTGGTCGTCGAAGAACATCTGGGTCTCGACGGTTTCGAAGTCGATCGCGCCGCGCACTGCGCGCGCCTTGGTGAGGCCCTGGTATAGCGCGTGCAACGACTGCAGCCGGGGAACCAGTTGCCGCAGCTCGCGCGCGGCCTCGCCATGCGGATTCTCGAGCACCTGCGCGACCTGGGTGTAGGTGAGCCGCGCGCGCGAATGCATCACCGCCGGATAGAAGCGATAGGCCGCAATGTCGCCGCGCGCAGAGATGTCCATTTCGCACACCACGCACAGGCGGTCGACCTCCGGCATCAGCGAACACAGGCCGTTTGACAACACCTCGGGCAGCATCGGGATGACACGCCGCGGGAAGTACACCGAGTTTCCGCGCAGGCGCGCTTCGAGGTCGATCGGATCGCCGTGGTGCACGTAGCGGCTGACGTCGGCGATCGCCACCCACAGCTTGAAACCTTTGCCGTGCCGATCGGCATAGACCGCATCGTCGAAATCCTTGGCGGTCTCGCCGTCGATCGTGACCAGCGGCAGGTTGCGCAGGTCCACGCGCCCTTTCAGGTCTTTCTCCGTCACGCCCGCAGGAAACTTCGCAGCCGCCTTTTCAGCTTCCCTGGAAAACACGTGAGGCAGGTCGTGCTTTCTCAGCGCGATTTCGATCTCCATCCCGGGATCGGCGTAGTTGCCCAGCACCTCGACGATGCGGCCGATGGGCCGCGCGTGGGGCTTCGGCTGCTCGATGATCTCGGCCACCACGACCTGCCCGGGTTTCGCGCCCGCGTTGGCACCGGCAGGGATGAGGATGTCCTGGCTGATGCGCCTGTCTTCCGCAGCCACCACGCCGATGCCGTGTTCGTCGAGGAAGCGGCCCACCACTTCATGATTGGCGCGCTCGAGCACCTCGACGATCTGGCCTTCGCGCCGGCCGCGCGCATTCAGTCCGCCCTCGCGCGCCACCACCCGGTCGCCGTGCAGCACCTTGGACATTTCTCCCGGATTGAGGAACAGGTCCTCGCCGCGATCGTCGCGGATCAGGAAGCCGAATCCGTCGGGGTGGCCCTGCACCCGGCCGTTCACCAGATCGAGCTTCTCCACCACGCAGATCGCGTTCTTGCGGTTGCGCATGACCTGGCCGCTGCGCTCCATCGCGGCCAGCCGGCGCACGAATGCTTCCATCTCATGCGGCGTGACTCCGAGATGCTGCGCGAGCCTGTCCTCGGAAACCGGCACGCCCTGCTCGAGCAGTACCTGGAGGATGTACTCTCGGCTGGGAAGCGGATGTTCGTAGCGCGACTGCTCGCGCTCGAGGTGCGGGTCATTGCTGCGCACGTCCGTGCCGCGCGTGCGCGCGGCGGATTTTTTGCGGCTGATGGTTTCGGTTTTCTTGTTTGTTTTCATGGAAAGATCGGGTTTCGGAAAGCGCAAACCGCGTTGACAAAGCAGCGCTTTCCCATTACATTCTGCGCCCTCGCGTGCCGAGATGGCGGAATTGGTAGACGCACCAGGTTCAGGTCCTGGCGGTGGCAACACTGTGGAGGTTCGAGTCCTCTTCTCGGCACCAGCCTGAAATCCTCCCGCAGATCGCTTCGCAGACTCCCGCCGGTTCGATTACTTCGCAGGCGCGAAAGGATGGCGCAGCACGATGGTCTCCTCGCGATCGGGACCGGTCGAGATCAGGTCTATCGGCGCCCCGCAGGTTTCCTCGATGCGCCTGAGATAGTTGCGCGCATTCTTCGGCAGGTCCTGGTGGCGCCTGATGCCCACCGTGCTCTCGGTCCAGCCCGGAATTTCTTCGTAGATCGGCTCGCATTCGGCGAGCGCATCCGCTCCGGACGGAAGAATGTCCAGCGTCTCCTTGCCGACGCGATAGCCCACGCCGACCTGCAGCGTTTCGACGCCGTCGAGCACGTCGAGCTTGGTGACGCACAATCCCGACACGCCGTTGATCTGGATCGAACGCTTCAGCGCCGCGGCGTCGAACCAGCCGCAACGCCGCGCCCGCCCGGTGGTCGCGCCAAACTCGTTGCCGCGGCTGGCGAGATGCTTGCCGATTTCGTCGTAGAGCTCGGTCGGGAACGGCCCGCCCCCCACCCGGGTCGTGTAGGCCTTGGTGATGCCGAGTACGTAGTGCAGCGCCTGTGGGCCGACGCCGCTTCCCGCAGCCGCCGCGCCGGCGACGCAGTTGCTCGAGGTGACGTAGGGATACGTGCCATGATCGACATCCAAAAGCGTGCCCTGCGCGCCTTCGAACAGCAGGTTCTCGCCGCGCTTGCCCGCCTCGAACAGCAGACGCGGCACATCGCCCGTCATGGGGCGCAAGCGTTCCGCCAGCGCCAGCGTTTGGTCCAGCGTCTTCTGAAAATCCACCGGCCGGGCATTGAAGTATTGCTTGAGCACGAAGTTGTGATAGTCGAGCACTTCACCCAGCTTCGCGGCGAAACGCTCGCGGTGGAACAGGTCCTGGAGACGGATCGCGCGCCGCGCCACCTTGTCTTCGTAAGCCGGGCCGATGCCGCGCCCGGTGGTGCCGATCTTGCCCTCGCCCTTGGCGCTCTCGCGCGCCTGGTCCAGCGCGGCGTGATACGGCAGGATCAGCGGGCAGGCATCGCTGATGGTGAGCCGGCCCTGCACTTCGATGCCGGCGTTCTCCAGCATTGCCAGTTCGTCCAGCAGCGCCTGCGGCGACACCACCACGCCGTTGCCGATGTAGCAACGCACTCCGGGTCGCAGAATCCCGGACGGAATCAGGTGCAGCACGGTTTTCTTGCCGCCGATCACCAGCGTATGCCCGGCGTTATGGCCGCCCTGGAAACGCACCACACCCTGGGCGTGATCAGTCAGCCAGTCGACGACTTTTCCCTTGCCCTCGTCACCCCACTGCGTGCCGATGACCACCACGTTGCTTGCCATTACCAAACCTGTTTCATAAATGCTTTGATTCCATCAGCCGCAAGAATTCCATCAACCGAGGCGCTCGAGCTTCCATGCGCCGGCGCGCGACACCAGTTGCTGCTCGCAACCCAGCTCGGCGCGATTGGCTTCATGTCCCGGCAGTTCCACCACTACCATGATTCCGCCGGCGCGCAGCCGCGCCACCTCGATTTGCAGGGCTGCGTCGCCGGGCCGGTAAGGCGCGAGAACGCGCATCGGCCTGAGGTCGCCGTTGCCCATGTCGGCGAGGTCGCGCAAATCCATGGTAAATCCGGTCGCCGGCCTGGCCCGGCCGAAGGCACGCCCCACTTCGTCGTAGCGGCCGCCGCGCGCAATCGCTTCCGGCCGTTCGCCGGCATAAGCGGCGAACACCACTCCACTGTGATAGTGGTAGCCGCGCAACTCGGCCAGATCGAAGCACAACTCCTTGACCTCGCCGCTGAGCTGCCTGCCGATCGCTTCCAGCAGATCGAGGCAGGCGCCCAGCTCCGGATACGCCGGCAGGCGTTGGCGCGCAGTCGCCAGCACTTCCGGCCCACCGTAGAGCTGGGGCAGAAGCAACAAGGCCTCGCGCGTCTTGGCCTCGAGACCGGCCGAAAGCTCGCGCAGCGCCGGCACGTCCTTCGCCTGCAGTACCCGGAACAATTCCGCTTCCTGCTCCGGGGCAACAGAGGCGCGGGTCACCAGCGCGCGAAACACCGAGACGTGGCCAAGGTCGAGGTGGATGCCCTTCAACCCCGCGGCCTGCAGTGCGCGCAGCATCAGCGTCTGAATCTCGATGTCGCTTTCCACACCGGCATGGCCGTAGAGCTCTGCGCCGATCTGCAGCGGCTCGCGGGTGCGCAACAGTCCGGAAGGCTGCGTGTGCAGCACCGTGCCGCTGTAACACAGACGGGTGACGCCCTGGCGATTGAGCAGGTGCGCGTCGATACGCGTCACCTGCGGCGTGATGTCGGCGCGCAAACCCAGCAGCCGTCCCGACAATTGGTCCACCAGCTTGAAGGTTCTGAGATCGAGATCGTGGCCGGTGCCGGTGAGGAGCGATTCCAGGTACTCGAGCATGGGCGGGATCACCAGCTCGTAGCCGTGGGAGAAGAACAGGTCGAGGATGCGGCGGCGCAGCCGTTCCACCCGCGCCGCTTCGGCGGGCAGGATGTCCTCGATGTATTCAGGAAGCAGCCACTTCTGCATGGTTGTTTGCAAGCGAACTATCGCGGTCCGGGCCCGCTGGCGGCGGCCGGCCACTACCAAAGCGGCTATGTTGGGCTATTTCGTCAGGAAAAGCAGCAGCAGGCCGGCGAGCATCGAGGACAGCCCGACGAACCGGATCTGGCCGTCGGACATTTCGGTGAGCCGCCGGAACGCGTCCCTCCAGACCGCCGGGAGCAGGAACGGCAGCACGCCTTCGATGATCAGCATCAACGCAACCGCTATCAGCAGGATGCTCCTATAGCCTTCCATCCTCCCCTTTCCCGCCGCGAAACCGCCGCGCATCGCGCAACCGACGAGACCAGCCCTTTCCGGGTCTCACGAACTGCGGCTTGTTATTTGGCGCTGCGGCCCGAGGAATTCTTCAGGTACTTGAAGAATTCTGAATTCGGTTCGAGTATCAACAGGTCGCCCTTGTTGCGGAAACTCTGGCGATACGCCTCGAGGCTGCGGTAGAAGGCGTAAAACTCGGGATTCTGCTGAAACGCGCGGGCGTAGATCGCGGTAGCCTTGGCATCGCCGTCGCCCTTGATGCGCTGCGCGTCGCGGTAAGCCTGGGCAATGATCACCTCGCGCTCGCGGTCGGCATCGGCGCGGATCTTTTCGGCCTCGGCGAAACCGGTGGAGCGCAGTTCGTTGGCGACCCGCTTGCGCTCCGCATCCATGCGCCGGTACACCGCCTCGCTCACTTCCTGCGTGAGATCG
>JBGQGT010000037.1:0-10803 GCA_041497595.1 Gammaproteobacteria bacterium | reverse complement strand
CTTTGGCATCGAGCTTGAACTCGAGCGCTTTCAGATAATCCTGCCACTGCTCGAGCGTGCGCGGACCGCCGATCACGCTGCTCACAATGGAATTGTTCAGCACCCAGTTGACCGCGAAATGGCCGGCGCTCATCCCCTTCTTTTCCGCATGAGCCTTGATCTTCTGCGCGATCGCCAGCGACTCTTTGCGGAACTCGGTTTCCATCATGCGCTTGTCGTTGCGGCCTGCGCGAGTCTCCACCGGCGGTGCCGCACCTGGTTGGTACTTGCCGGTGAGCACGCCGCGCGCCAGCGGGCTGTAGGGCACCACGCCGATGCCATAGTAATGGCAGGCCGGCAGGATTTCCACTTCGGGCTGGCGGTTCATCGCGTTGTAGTAAGGCTGGCAAACCACCGGCTGCGGGATGTTCAGCGACCGGCACAGGTGCATGATCTCGGCGATGCGCCAACCGCGAAAGTTGGACAGGCCGAAATAGCGGGACTTACCCGAGCGGATGATGTCGTCCATGGCCCTGACGGTTTCCTCCAACGGCGCATCGTCGAAGTCGCGGTGAAGGTAATAGATGTCCACGTAATCGGTACCCAGCCGCGTCAGGCTGGCGTCGATCGCCTCCATCATCCATTTGCGGCCAAGTCCGACGCGATTCGGACCTTCGCCCATGCGGTTGCCGACCTTGGTGGCGAGCACCCAATAGTCGCGCCTGGTGGCGATCAGTTTGCCGGTGATGCGTTCCGACTCGCCCTTGGCGTACTGATCGGCGGTGTCGATGAAATTGACTCCGGCGTCGAGCGCGGAGCCGACGATGCGCGCGGCTTCCTTTTCGTCGGTGCGATCCCCGAACATCATGGTGCCGAGGCAAAGCGGCGAAACTTCGAGACCGCTGTTGCCGAGCTTGCGGTATTCCATTGCATCCTCCCGCGGAACGTTTCCGTGAAATGCGGCGATGATGCCGCAAGGCCACCGCTGGCGCAAACGCGCTTGAGGCAGCCGTTGCGCCAATGTTATAAGAGTTCTTCGCCACAACCGTCGCCGACCTTCAACCCATCATGGCTGCAGCGCTCCCCGCGCAAATGCGCGCAATCGAAATCACCGCCCCGGGCGGGCCCGAGGTCCTGCGCGTCACCCAGCGTCCGGTCCCCGTTCCCGCAGCCAACGAAGTGCTGATCGAGGTCGCCGCGGCCGGCGTCAACCGCCCCGACGTCCTGCAGCGCAAGGGCGGCTACCCGCCCCCGCCCGGCGCATCCGACATCCCCGGGCTCGAGGTAGCCGGCACCATCGTCGCCGGCGGCGCGGGAGTGAATCAATGGAGACCCGGCGATCGGGTCTGCGCGCTGGTGACCGGCGGGGGCTACGCCGAGTATGTCGCCGCGCCGGCGCCGCAGTGCCTGCCGATTCCGCTCGGCCTCACGCTCATCGAAGCCGCGGGGTTTCCCGAGACCTTTTTCACGGTGTGGGTCAACGTGTTTGAGCGGGCGGGGCTGAAAGGTTCGGAGACGCTGCTGGTACAGGGAGGATCGAGCGGCATCGGCGTCACCGCGATCCAGATGGCACGGGCGTTCGGCCATCGCGTGTTCGTCACCGCCGGTTCGGCCGACAAATGCGCCGCCTGCGAGAAACTGGGCGCCAGCCGCGCGATCAACTACCGGACCGAGGATTTTGTGGCGGTGGTGAAGGAGCTGACCGGCGGCAAGGGCGTGGACGTGATCCTGGACATGGTGAGCGGCGATTATGTGCCGCGCGAACTGGCCTGCCTCGCCGACGACGGGCGGCTGTCGCTGATCGCCTTCCTCGGCGGCACCAAAGCCACGATCGACATGACCGACATCCTGCGCCGGCGCCTGACCATTACCGGCTCGACGCTGCGCGCGCGCCCGATCGAAGTCAAAGCGGCGATAGCGCAGGCACTCAAGCAGAAAGTCTGGCCGCTGATCGAGGCCGGTAAGATCAGACCGGTGATCTACCGGACCTTCAGGCTGGAGGAAGCGTCGGCGGCGCACGCGCTCATGGAGTCGAGCGCGCACGTCGGCAAGATAATTCTGGAAGTAAGACGTTGACGCAAAGGCGCAAAGAAAAAAAACAGGGGCAGGTCTGACGAAATCCTTGCGTCTTCGCGTCGAATCCCTTGATTCCGGGGAAGATGCGAGTTCCCTCTCCCCCTTGATAACTCAAACAAACTGCTTTAGACCTTCGACGCCGTCTTCGCTAGGGTGCGGCAGCGTGCGCCGCAACAGCGACAGATCGCGCTGCTCGGCGACTTCCACGGCGTAGTCTACGTTCTTGGTAATTTCGTCCAGATAAAGATTCTGGCCGCCGAAATGCTTGTCGGCGTAGCCGTACGCGCTGCCGAGATGATCGTTCAGGCGCACCGTCGCCGTCTTGTAGAACTTTGGCGTCTTGGACACCAGGTCTTCGGCCGACTTGAACATCACGCCGGCGCGACGATCTCCGTCGTCGCGCGCCGCCAGCCCGCCTTCGACGAATTCCGGATAAAGCCGGTCGCGGCACTTCTCCAGATAACAGCGATCCGCCATCTGCGCAATGATGTCCGCGGTGCCGAGCATGTTGCCGAGCAGCCGGAAGGTCAGATTGGGGACGTGGATTTTATGGATAGGCCGCTCGTAGCCGGTGAAGTGAATGATCTGAGAGGCGATCGGCGCGAGCTCCGCCATCCCCAGCCTGCTGATGTACTCTTCCAGGAACTTGGCGCCGCGGGTGACGTGCTTGAGTGTGTATTCGGCGCCGTTATTGTGGCGCATGTCGTTGACCTTGCGCAGGTAGCCGATGTCGTGAAACAGTGCCGTCACCACCCCGAAACGGAACAGCTTGGCACCGAGGGTCTCGGCGCGATGATCGTGGTGCGAACGCTCGTATCCGTTCATCAGCCGCGCCATCGCGAGCGTGACGTCGAGCGAGTGTTGAAGATTGTGATAACCGGTATCGCAGGCCCGGTAGCCCGGATACTCGCCCTTGTGCAGCCGCGCGAGATCCCTGAACGACCGGTTCAGGACGTGGGTGGAAGCGTTCGGGTAGAGCTCCAGGAAGATGCGATTGACTTCGGTGTTCACCGACGGCGGATCCGTGGTGTTGACCTGGTTGGTCACATCGTAGTCATTCCGCCGTTCCATTTATCGCTTGTCCAATGAGGTCCGCCGGCACAATTCACGCATGGTAACCTCGCCCCCCGGCCCTATCAAGGCGCTTTTTCTTCCCGCAGGACGGGCACCGGACCGGGTCGCCCGCGACCCGTTTCAAAAGGTTCGTGGTTGCGGGTAATCCCCTGAATGTCCATGAGAATGTTCCCCGACCGGGGCATGACACCAATGAAATCATTGCGCCTTGCGCCGGCGCTGGGCGGCCTGTTGTTCCTGGCTGCGTTCGCCGCGCTGGCCGCGCAGCCGCAGGACCGTGTCGCGCCCCACCCTGCCATTCCCGCCATGCGGATGTCCGATCTGCCGCCCGAGGCGCGCGAGACGCTGGCCTTCATCCGCGCCGGCGGCCCCTTTCCCCATGCCCGCGACGGCAGCGTGTTCGCCAACAGGGAGGGATTGCTGCCGCCGGCCGCGCGCGGCACCTATCGCGAGTACACCGTCATGACACCCGGCAGGAGGGACCGGGGCGCCCGCAGAATTGTTGCCGTCAAGCGCGCCGAGTTCTACTACACTGAAAATCATTATCGCAGCTTCAGACGCATCATCGAATGAAGGCCGATTTTTCCAAACTGGTCGAAACCGGCTCGAGCGGCGTGTATCGTTGCCACTCGGCGTTGGCGGAAGCGGCGCTGGGCGCCGCCGCACAGCGCGGCATGCGCGTGGAAAAAGTGGCGCTTGCGGGGGCGCGCGACAAGAATGCGTTCCTGAACGCGGTTGCCAAGGCTCTGGTGTTCCCGGATTACTTCGGGCACAACTGGGACGCCTTTTACGATTGCCTCGTGGACCTGGAACACGACAAGGGCGAGGGATTGCTGGTGCTGCTGCGCGACGCCTCCGGGTTCGCCGGCGCCGAGCCGGATGAGTTCGCCGCTGCGGTGGACGCGCTGCAGGACGCCGCGGACTTCTGGGAAGACGAGCAGAAAACGCTGCTGGTGGTGGTCGAACTGGAGGCGCCGGTGCTGGCGCCCGAATTGCCCGAAGTCAGCGGTCGATAGGACTGGCCGCACGCTGCGCGCGCTCTTTTCGCGCGCGCGAGGAACTCAGATAACGCGCGAGTTCCTGCAATGCGCGGCTGTACACCTCGCGCTTGAAATCGATCACGCTTTCCAGCGGAATCCAGTATTCGTGCCAGCGCCAGGCATCGAACTCCGGATGCCCGGATTTGCGCAGGCAAACGTCGCAATCGCGCCCGATCAAACGAAGCAGGAACCAGATCTGTTTCTGGCCGCGATACACGCTGCGGCTTTCGCGCCGCACCCAGGTCTGCGGCACGTCGTAGCGAAGCCACTCGCGGGTACGGCCGAGAATCTTCACGTGGCAGGGATCGAGGCCGACCTCTTCCTCCAACTCCCGGTACATCGCCTGCTCGGGAGTTTCACCGGGCTTGATGCCGCCCTGCGGAAACTGCCAGGCATGCTCCTTGACCCGCTTGCCCCAGAAGACCTCGTTCTTGCCGTTGCACAGAACAATTCCTACATTCGGGCGATAGCCGTCACGGTCGATCATGTCAGCCACCCCAATCACAATTTCAGTTGACCGGATTCTTCCATAAATTCAGCAACGAAGGAAGGCGCCGGCGACCGCGGTCAGAGCGTCAGGCGGCCTTCCATATGCGGGTTAAGTTCGCGTAAACCCTCGACAAACTGCGGGAATTCAAGGCCGTACCGGGCCTGCAGAGCGCGTGCCCGGAGGCGCAAATCGTCCCAGCGCGGGCGTCCCGGGGAGCGGGCAAAGCCCAGCGCCACGACATTGCCGCGCCTTTCCGCCGGCACACACGCCACGGCATCGAATACCCGCTCGATGCGCTGCAAATAGGCATCGAAGCGGGTATCCGAACTCCACAGGTTCACCACCAGTATTCCGCCGTCGGTCAGCGCCGCGCGCGCATCGGCGTAAAAACCCTCCGAGGACAGCTCGGGAACCTGTTCGTTCCCGTCGTAGCCGTCCACCATCAATACCTCGCAACTGCGCGGATGTGCGGCCACCCAATTGCTTCCTTCCGCCAGTTCGACGCAAAAAAAACGGCCGTCGTCCGGCGGCACATGGAAATACTGGCGCGCCGCCGCGATCACCCGCGATTGCGATTCGACCACGGTGATCTGCACCGACGGCAGGTGACGATAGACGAATTTGGCCAGCGACCCGCCGCCCAGGCCGATCATCAGGATGCGTTGTGGGCGCGGATCGAACAGCAGGAACGCCATCATGGCCCTGGTGTACGACAGCACCAGCTCGGTGGGGTCGGCCAGCTTCATCGAGCTCTGCACCGTCTCGCTTCCCAGATGCAGCGAACGGATGCCGTCCTTCTCGCTTACTTCGACGCTGACTTCGTGATCAGCCGAACGATGGATCTTCCATTTTCCGAACACCGCTGCTCCCCACTTCCGGATGGCTCTCTACCGTAGAATAGCGGCTTTTCGAACACGGGCAAGACATGCGCACTTCGCAGTTCTTCATTTCCACCCTCAAGGAGGCTCCCAGCGAGGCGCAACTCATCAGCCACAAACTGATGCTCAGGGCGGGACTGATCGGGAAACTCGGCAGCGGCCTTTATACCTGGATGCCGATCGGTCTGCGCGTGCTGCGCAAGGTGGAGAGCATCGTGCGCGAGGAGATGAACCGCGCCGGCGCCGTGGAACTGCTGATGCCGGCGATCCAGCCAGCTGAACTGTGGCAGGAGTCCGGCCGCTGGGAACAGTTCGGCCCGCAGATGCTCAAGATCAAGGATCGCCACGATCGCGACTTCTGCTTCGGCCCGACCCACGAGGAAGTCATCACCGACATCGCGCGCAAGGAGATCCGCTCCTACCGCCAGTTGCCGCTCAACTTCTACCAGATCCAGACCAAGTTCCGCGACGAAATCCGGCCGCGTTTCGGCGTGATGCGCGCACGTGAATTCGTGATGAAGGACGCCTACTCCTTTCACGCCGGCGCCCAGGACCTGGAGCGCGAGTATCGCAACATGTACGACACTTACTCGCGCATCTTCTCCCGTCTGGGGCTGAGGTTCCGCGCCGTCGCCGCCGACACCGGCGCCATCGGCGGCACCGGCTCGCTCGAATTTCACGTGCTTGCCGACTCCGGAGAGGACGCGATCGCCTACTCTCCCGCCTCGGATTACGCCGCCAATGTCGAACTCGCCGAAGCGGTTGCGCCGCCGACACCGCGCGGCCCGGCCGCGCAGAAAATGCAGAAGGTTCCCACGCCCGGCAAGACCACCTGCGCGGAAGTCACCGCGATGCTGGCACTGCCGCTGTCGCAGTCGGTCAAGGCGCTCGCGGTCATGCATGAAGAGCAGATGTTCATGTTGCTGGTGCGTGGCCACCATCAGCTGAATGAAACGAAGGTGGCGAAGCTTCCCGGTCTGAATCCGTTCCGTTTCGCCACTGAAAAGGAGATCGAAGCGCGCATCGGCTGCCGCCCGGGCTACATCGGTCCGGTCAGACTGCCGAAGGAAATTACCGTGATTGCCGATCGCTCGGTCGCGGCGATGAACGATTTCGTCTGCGGCGCCAACGAGGCGGGCTATCACCTGACCGGCGTGAACTTCGGCCGCGACCTCGCGGAACCGCTGGTCGCCGACATCCGCAACGCCGAGGCGGGCGACCCCAGCCCTGACGGCAAGGGCCGGCTGGAAATCTGCCGCGGCATCGAAGTCGGACACATTTTCCAGTTGGGCAGCAAGTACTCCAGGGCGATGAGCGCAACGTTCCTGGACGAGTCCGGCAAGGCACAAGTGATGGAAATGGGCTGCTATGGGATCGGCGTGTCGCGCATCGTCGCCGCGGCGATCGAGCAGGGAAACGACGAGCGCGGCATCATCTGGCCGCTGCCCATGGCGCCGTTCCGGGTGGCCATCGCGCCGATCGGTTACAGGAAGAACGCCGAGGTTAAAAACGTAGCCGAGCGCTTGCACGACGAATTGGAGTCGGCCGGAATCGAGGTGCTGCTGGACGACCGCGACGAGCGTCCGGGCGTGATGTTTGCCGACCTGGAACTGATCGGCATTCCCCATCGCGTCACCGTCGGCGAGCGTGGTTTGAAGGATGGGAAAGTCGAGTATCAGGCCAGAACCGAGCGGGCCGCGACGGCGCTACAGTTGCAATCGGCGGCAGACCACCTAAAATCCCTGTTATGCCGATGAATCAAAGGATGAATCCCACGAACATGACCACCCGCTTCGCGCTTGCCGCAGCCTGCGCGCTTGCCATCGGGATCGCCGCGGCAGGTGAGCAGAAGTACGAGTCGCTGTCTGCGAGCGTTCAGGCGGGATTGCATCGCTCGGTCGCCGATCAGGCCAGCCCGGGGCTGGCGTTCGCCTCCGACGCGGAAGGCATGGCATGGCTGGCCGCTATGTCCAAACGCCTGCAAAAGCACGTCCCCGACGCTGCCGAGCGCGATAACCTTCTTACCACCGTACAGTACGAGGCGACTCGCGCGGGGCTCGATCCGCAACTGGTGCTGGGCGTGATCCAGGTAGAAAGCGGTTTTCGCAAGTACACCATTTCCAAGGCAGGCGCGCGCGGCTACATGCAGGTGATGCCGTTCTGGATGACGCTGATCGGCGAATCCGGGGACAACCTCTTCAAACTGCGCACTAACCTGCGCTACGGCTGCACCATCCTGCGCCACTATCTCGACATCGAGCGCGGTGACACCTTCCGCGCGCTCGGCCGCTATAACGGCTCGCTCGGCAATTCGCGCTACCCGAATGCGGTATTGCGGGCCTGGTCGGGCAAATGGGAGTACAAGGCCGGCGACCGCGTGATCGCCACGCCGACGGTCTACGCAGGCGAAAGCCGCTAGCGCCTCGTCTTCTCCCGCTGTGTTTTCAGCTTTCTAGATTTTGCGATCGAGCAGGCGCTCGATCTGCATGCGGGTGATCTTGCCGACGTGGCGAATCGCCAGTTTGCCCTGCGGGTCGTAAATAAACGTGGTCGGCAGCCCCATGACCTTGCCGACCTGATCGGCAGTTTTCCTGTCGCCGAGCACGATCGGGTAATTGACGAACATGCCCTCGGCGAACTGCACCACCTGCTTCGAATCCTGGAATTCCATCGCCACGCCGAACACCTGCACATCCTTGCGCGATTCTGTAATCGCCACCAGATCCGGAATCTCTTCCAGGCAGGGCGCACACCAGGTCGCCCAGAAATTCACGATCACCCATTTGCCGCGGTAATCGCCGAGACGATGCACCTTGCCATCCGAGTCGGTCAGCTTGAAGTCCGCGGCCGCGGCCGACGACGCGGCGAATGCGAGCAGCAGCGCGCAAGCGACACGAAACAGGCCCTGCCGCATCATCGCCTCAGGCGATTCTCGCGGCACGCTGGCCGCCACCGCTCGCCAGCAATTCTTTCAGGCTGAAGTCCATTTCGCCGTCCACGTTGGCCGCGATGCTGGACACCAGGCGCCGGATGGCGGAGTCTTCGCTGACGTCGGCGGCTTCGCGCCCAAACACGAACATCTGGAACACTTCGCCGACGCGGATTGCGCCGGCATCGCGCGCAAGAACCCAGCCGTTACCCTGCAGTTTCGCCACCCAACCCGCCGCCACCAGCTTGTCGAGAATGGCTTCGGCGTCCTCCCATGACAGCTTCACCGCTATGCGCAACTGCTGCAGGTTGAGAACCCGCCCGTCGGCGTAGGCGCGGTAGAGCAACTTGAGAATCTCCACTGCCTCTACGAATTGCGCGCCGGGGGGCTGCTTGAGCAGCACGCCGCCGGAGCGCCAATAGGGCAGCACCGCGGTGATCACCGCCGCGAACACGACCACTACCCAGGACAGGTAGATCCACATCAGGAAGATCGGCAGGCTGGCAAACGTGCCGTATACCAGACTGTAGGTGGCAATCCGGGCGACGAAATGGCCGAAGCCGATTTTCATGGCCTCGAAGGCGAATGCCGCAATGATTCCGCCGACCGCGGCATCGAGCACGATGACCTGGCGGTTCGGCACCGTACGGTACAGGAATCCGAACGCGACCGAGGTGAGCATCAGCGGCACCAGCCTCAGCACCGCGATCGTCATCTCGGGCGCCTGCTTTCCCAGCCCCATCGATTGAGTCAGCAGCCAGGAGGTAAGCGACAGGCTGCCGCCGACCAGCAGCGGGCCGATGGTCAGCACCGACCAGTAGATCAGCACCCGCTGAATCAGCGGCCGCGGCCGCTTCACCCGCCAGATGGTGTTGAAGGCACGGTCGATCGTGAGCATCAGCATGATCGAAGTGACCCCCAGCAATACGATGCCCAGCGCCGTGAGCCGCGCGGCGTTCTCCGAAAACTGCTGCATGTACACCGTGATCAAATTCGACGAGGCTTCCGGGACCAGGTTGGCGGTGACGAAGTTGCGCAGCGTTTCGACGATGTCGTCGAAAACCGGAAATGCCGTCATCACGGTGAACATGATGGTGATCAGCGGCACCAACGCCAGCAGCGTGGTGAAGGTCAGGCTGCCGCACAGCTGGAAGCAGCGTTCCTCCTTGAATCGCCGGTACACGAGCACGACGAAATTCGCCAGCAACTTGAACTGGCGGACGATGTCCAGGAGCGATCTGAGCCGGAGTTTCATCTGTGTCGGGTGTGGTTTCGCCGATATAATACGGGCTTCTCCGGCGGGAAAATAGCGATGCAGGAAATCCTGGTGCTGTACTACAGCCACACCGGTGCGGTAAAGCAGATGGCGCAGTTGATCGCCCGCGGGGTCGAAAAGGTGCCGGGCTTGCGGGCGAGGCTGCGGACCGTGCCCAAGGTCTCGACGGTCACGGAAGCCACCGAAGCGGAGATTCCCGATTCCGGCGCCCCTTACGTCGAACTCAGGGATCTGGAGGAATGCGCCGGCCTGGCGCTCGGCAGCCCCACGCGTTTCGGCAACATGGCGGCGGCGCTGAAATACTTCCTCGACGGCACCGGTGCGCTCTGGCTCAAGGGTGCGATGGCGGGCAAACCTGGCGCCGTTTTCACCTCCACCGCCTCGCTGCACGGTGGCCAGGAAGCGACGCTGCTGTCGATGATGCTGCCACTCATTCATCAGGGCATGCTGATTGTCGGACTGCCCTACTCCGAAGCCGACCTCATGACCACCCGCAGCGGCGGCACGCCCTACGGGGCCAGTCATCTCGCCGGCGCCAATGCCGACCAGCCGCTAAGCGAAGCCGAACGGCGGCTGTGCATCGCGCTGGGGACGCGGCTGGCCGAAGTCGCGCTCAAGCTGTCGAAATGAATCGTGGCCCGGAGGCGCGCAGGATGGTGCGCCATTTTCGCAGCGGCGTGCTTGCCACCCAGTCGTTGACGTTTCCCGGCTATCCGTACGCCTCCGCCCTGCCCTTCTGCACCGACCAGCAGGGCCAGGTCATGGTGCTGATCAGCCACCTCGCCGAGCATACCCAGAACGCCGACCACGACCGGCGCGTAAGTTTCCTGGTTGCGCCTTCGGGGGCGGAAGTGCAGGAACAGGCGCGGGTCACGCTGATCGGCGACCTGGCAGCGACCGAGGACGCCGCGGTAGCGGCGCGCTACCTGCGCTACTTTCCGGAAGGCGAACGCTATCTGAGCATAGGCGGCTTCCGTTTTTTTCGCCTCGAGCCACTGTCTCTGCGCTATATCGCGGGCTTCGGCAGCATCCATACCATCCCGGGCGAAAGCTATCTCGCG
>JBGQGT010000036.1:0-10845 GCA_041497595.1 Gammaproteobacteria bacterium | reverse complement strand
GCCAGCAACTGGTCCAGCGCCGGGGTGACATGGTCCGGCCTGAACTCGGCAAAACGCGGCAGACCCGAAAAATCGAGCAGAGGATTCATGAGAGCGGTGACTCGTGACTGGTAACTGGTAACTGGTGAACGGCGGATGCTTGCCGATTACTCTGGCATCTGGCGATGCGATGCCCGGATTTCAAGCTTCGAAGACGATATGGCCACCGACCAGCGTATAACGCACCCGGCCCTTGACCTCATAGCCGGCAAACGGCGTGTTCTTGCCCTGGCTCTTGAGCCTGGCCGGCTCGACCTTCCATCGCAAATGCGGATCGAAGATGCACAGATCGGCGTTGGCCCCGGCCGCGATCGCAACGGCGCCGATGCCGAGGATGCGCGCCGGCTCGGTAGTCACCTTCGCAATTGCCTTCGGAAGCGCAATGCCTGACTCCTCCGACCATTTCAGAGTCAGCGCCAGCAGCAATTCCAGCCCGGTGGCACCGGCCTCGGATTCGCCGAACGGCAATTGCTTGGCGTCCTCATCCACCGGGGTATGGTCGGAACAGATCGCATCGATGGTGCCGTCCTCCACGCCGCGGCGCAACCCATCGCGGTCGCGCAGGCTTCGCAGCGGCGGCACCAGGTGGTAATTGGAATCGAAGTAACCGATATCCATCTCGCTCAGGTGCACGTGATTCGCCGATACGTCGCAAGTCACGTTCATGCCCAGCGCCTTGGCCTGACGCATCATTTCCACGCCCTCCGCGCTCGACAGCCGGCACAGATGCACCCGTGCGCCGGTTTCGCGGGCAAGCAACAGCGTGGTGGACAGCGCCACCGTTTCCGCCACCACCGGGATCGGCGCCAGCCCGAGGCGTGTAGCCACCTGCCCGTCATGAGCGACGCCGCCGCGCGCCAGGCTGCCGTCGCTCGGGCGCAGCCACACCGAGTAGCCGAAGGTGGTCGCATACTGCATCGCCCGCAGCATGACCTGGTTGTCGTCAAGCGGCACGTCCGCCTGCGAAAAAGCCACACATCCGGCGTCGACCAGCTCGGCCATTTCGGTAATGCGCTCGCCCTTCAGCCCCAGAGTCAGTGCGCCCAGCGGATATACGTGCGCCTGGTTGAGACTGCGCGCCCGATGCTTGAGCATTTCCACCAGACCCGGTTCGTCCAGCGGCGGGTCGGTATCCGGAGGACACGCCAGAGAAGTCACCCCGCCGGCCACAGCGGCCGCCATCTCGCTTTCCAGCGTGGCTTTGTACTCTAAACCCGGCTCGCGCAACCGCGCCGAGAGATCGACCAATCCCGGACACACCACCAGTCCGTTAGCGTCGATTATCCGGTTGGCGTGGAAACTGTCGGGTGCGGCACCGACAGCGGCAATTTTTCCAGCCGCCAGATAGAGGTCCTGAACCTTCTCGGTCCCGCTCTGCGGATCGACCACGCGGCCGCCTTTGATGTGAATTTTCATTCGTCGGCACTAACCACAGTGGCACAGAGGCACAGAGAATTCAAAATCAAACTTGTTTGTTGGCAAATCATTCCCGGCACGCGCTCCACGACACCAATCAAGAAGTTTTCCCGCTTCTCCAATTTTCGATTTCCTCTGTGTCTCCGTGTGTCTGTGGCGAAGCTTTTCATGCATTGCCAGCCAGGATCGACATCACCGCCATGCGCACGGCGATGCCGAAGGTCACCTGCGGCAGGATCACCGACTGGTTGCCGTCGGCCACGCTGGAATCGATCTCGACGCCGCGGTTCATCGGCCCGGGATGCATCACGATTGCGTCCGGCTTCGCGACGGCGAGTTTCTCCGGGGTGAGTCCGTAGTACTTGAAGAATTCCTGCGCGGAGGGCAACAACGCCCCGTTCATGCGTTCGTTCTGAAGCCGCAGCATGATTACGACGTCCACGTCCTTCAGGCCTTTGGCCATGTCGTGAAAGACGTGCACGCCGAGCTCCGAAACATGGGTCGGGAGCAAAGTACGCGGGCCGATCACACGCACCTCGGGCACGCCCAGGCTGGTCAGCGCGTGGATCTGCGAGCGCGCCACGCGCGAATGCAGGACGTCGCCGACGATTGCCACCCGCAGATTGGTGAAATCCTGCTTGTAGTGGCGAATCGTGAACATGTCGAGCAAGCCCTGCGTCGGATGCGCGTGGCGGCCGTCTCCGGCGTTGATCACGTGGATGTAGGGTGCGACGTGGCGGGCAATCAGGTGCGCGGCACCGCTCTGGGCATGGCGGACGACGAACATGTCCGCGTGCATGGCCGAGAGGTTGGCGACGGTGTCGAGCAGGGTCTCGCCCTTGGTCTGGGAGGAGGTGCCGACGTTGAGGTTGATAACGTCGGCGGAAAGCCGCTTCGCCGCGATCTCGAACGTGGTGCGCGTGCGCGTCGAGGGTTCGAAGAACAGGTTGAACACCGCCTTGCCGCGCAACAGCGGCACTTTCTTGATCTCGCGCTCGGTGACGGAAAGAAAGGAGTGCGCGGTGTCGAGGATGCGCACGATGATGTCGCGCGGAAGGCCCTCGATGGTGAGCAGGTGATGCAACTCGCCATTGGCGTTGAGTTGCGGATTGTAGGCCATCATTTACGTTCCTGCGCCGGTATGGGATTGACGACCAGGCTCAGGCGGCCATCGGCGCCTTTCTGCAGTTCGATCTGCTCGTTGTCTGCGACCTTGACCTCGGCGCCGAGGAACTGGGGCGCGATCGGGAGTTCGCGGCCGCCGCGGTCGACCAATGCCGCCAGGCGAATGCGCTGCGGCCGCCCGTAGTCGAACAGTTCGTTGATCGCGGCGCGTATGGTACGGCCGGTGTAGAGGACGTCGTCGACCAGGATTACGTCGGCATCGGCAACCTCGAAGGGTATGTCGGAAGGCTTGACCCGTGTGTGCAGCCCGCGGCTTTCGTAGTCATCGCGGTAGAAGGACACGTCGATGGTTCCCAGCGGCTGCTTCAGCCCCAGCGCCCGGTGCAAGCGCTCGGCCAGCCACACGCCGCCGGTGTGGATTCCGATCAGCGCGGTGTCCGCGCTGACTTGCGGGCGCATGCGCTCGGCAAGCTGGTTGAGCAGGGCTTCGGCGTCAGGCATTCTCATTGAAAAAAGCTTCCAGAATGAGTTTCGCGGCGAGCGGGTCTACATGGCGTTTGCTGTCGCGAGCAGTCAGGCCGCTCTCGCGCGCCTCGCGCTGCGCTTCCACCGAGGTCAGGCGCTCGTCGACCAGCCGGGTTTCGATGCCAAAGCGACCGTGCAGCCGCTGCGCAAACTTGCGCGCCAGCCCGGTCAACCGGTGCTCGCTTCCGTCCAGCGCCAGTGGCAGACCCACCACCAGCAGGACCGGCCGCCATTCCTGCAGAAGCGCGGCGATGCGGGCAAAGCGCGCATCGTTGGCCGCGGCATCGATGGTCTCGAGCGGGTGCGCGATGGCGAGCTGCAGTTCCCCGACAGCTACACCGATGCGACGTTCGCCGAAGTCGAAGGCAAGTACGGTACCGACATGCGGGTGCTGAGTGCTGTGTGCTGCGTGCGCAAACGCCGACCGCTGGCTCTCCATCGGCCTCACTCGGGTGCGCCCGCAGAATTCACGTTACGCATGCCCGGCATCCTCCGAAAGGCTGGCAGGATCTATCCCGAGCAGCTCCATCGCCGCGGTCAGACGCTCCGCAGGCGGCCGGTCGAACATGACCGAAGGCTCGGCGCGCACGGTCAGCCAGGCGTTTTGCCCGAGTTCGTGCTCCAGTTGCCCGGGCGCCCACCCGGCATAACCGAGGGACACCAGTATATTGTCGGGGCCGGGGCCATCGCCATGGCTCAGAGCCTGCAGGATATCCTTGGAGGTGGTCAGCCCGACCTCCCCGTTCACCGACAGCGTGGACTGCCAGCCCCCCACCGGCCGATGCAGGACGAAACCGCGATCTACCTGTACCGGGCCACCGAAGTATACTGGCAGGCTCCCGAGGGTCCGGTTCTCCAGAGGAATCTCGATCTGCTCGAACAGGGAGCCGAGCGTCATGTCGGTGGGGCGATTGACCACCACCCCCAGCGCGCCCTGGTCGTTGTGTTCGCAGATATAGGTCAGCGATCTGGCAAAGTGGGGATCGGCCATGTTGGGCATGGCGATCAGGAAGTGATTGGTGAGATTTACGCTTAGCATGGATTCGCCAGCGCCATTTTACCCGTGCCGGCACGGCCGCCACAAACCCGGCTGCGTGCCCCGTATAATCCGGTCTTGAGAGTCGGCCGGCAGGACCAGCGGATGTGGTCGGTTGCGCGGGCTTGCCTGCACCGGCCGGCAACGCATCGGCCAGCGAATTTCCACAGAGGCTCGAGGGACATTTCTGGCTACCCAACAAGAACTGGCCGCCTTCCTCGCGGACGTAGAGCGGCGGGCGTTCAAACAGGCCGTGTTTGCGGTGCGCGACCAGCACGTCGCACTGGATATCGTCCAGGACGCCATGCTGAAGTTGACCGACAAGTACGCGGGAAGACCGGCTGCGGAGCTGCCCCTGCTGTTCCAGCGCATCCTGCAGAACACCATCCGCGACTTCTACCGGCGCCAGAAAGTGCGGTCGCTGTGGACCACGCTGTTTTCCTCGTTTCACCCCAGGGACGATACCGAGGATTACGACCCGCTCGAGACCATGGAGACCGAGGGCCCCGGGGGCAGGGGCGACAGCCCGGCCGATCGCATGGAGCGCACGCAAATTGCGGATTTGATCGGACAAGGCCTTGAAAAGCTGCCCCCCCGTCAACGCCAGGCTTTTCTTTTGCGTTACTGGGAAGAGTTGGACGTAGCGGAAACCGCGACGGCGATGGGGTGCTCCGAGGGCAGCGTTAAGACGCACTGTTCGCGCGCCACCCATGCGCTCGCCGTCTTTCTGAAGCAGAAGGGAATCGAACCATGAACGAGAACGATCTTGCCAGGCGGATCGTTGCGCAACTCGACCGCAGCCTGGCCGAGTTGCCGACCTCAACCGCGCAAAAGCTGGAAGCAGCCCGGGCTGCCGCCCTGGCGCGGTATCGCCCCGGCAATTCTTCGCCTGGCCGGTCCTGGGTGGACAGGCTGCTGGGTAGTCAGGGTCTGCGGCAAGGCCTTGCCATGCGCCTGGTCCTGCCGGTGGCGATTGTCATCGCCAGCCTCACCGGGCTCATTTACTGGCAAACGTCGAGACATTACGAAGAAGAACTGGATGCCGGCCTGCTTGCCGGCGAACTGCCGTTACACGCCTATATCGACCCCGGCTTTGAAACGTGGCTAACGCATACGTCGCACACACCGCCGCAGCAATAGTGCTGGTTTCGCTTCTTTACGGGGAACCGGTGCATGCCGGTGAAGTGCATGCGCAGGCCGGCGCACCGTCGTGGGCACAGCTTTCGCCCGGGCAACAGAAAATCCTGGCACCGCTGCAACAGGAGTGGGACCGCCTGGAGCCCGACAGGCGCAAGCGCTGGCTTGACCTGGCAGCCCGCTACCCGAACCTGCCGGCGGAACGCCAGTTGCGCATCCAGCAGCGCATGCACGAGTGGGCATCGCTGACTCCGGAACAGCGCGCACAAGCCCGCGAACGCTACAAGCAGCTTAAGAAGCTTCCCCCGGAAAAACGCCAGCAACTGCATCAGCGTTGGCAGGAGTACCAGCGCCTGCCCGAGGAAAAGCGCCAACGCCTGAGGGAGAAGCGCGGCCCGGGATCGGCGGACCCCAATACCGGAAAGCGGGGCGACCAGCCTTCGCCGCGCTGATTTCCGTGCCCCGCGAGAGTCCGACCGGTCTGGAGAATCGGTTGCGGTTGGCGCCTTTGGGAATGCGGCTGTTGAGTCTCGCGTACGAAGGCGTGTTGCTGTTCGCGATCCTTTTTGTCGCGGCCTACCTGTTCCTCGGCCTTGCACGCGATGCGCAGTCCGGCCTGCCACGTCTGCTGTTCCAGGTCTACGTGCTCGCAGTGTGCGGAGCCTACTTCGTATTCTGCTGGGCGCGCAGCGGACAGACCCTGCCGATGAAGACCTGGCACATTCGGTTGGTCACGGAGCAGGGCAAGCCGTTGGCGGTCGGCCGGGCATTCCGGCGCTATCTGCTGGCCGTGCCAGGCGTACTGTCGGGCATCGGCGTGCTTTGGGCATTGGTAGATCGCGACCGCCAATTCCTGCATGACCGGCTGGCAGGAACGCGAATCGTGCGCATTGACGAACAAAGGGCCGAGGGCCGAGCGTCGAGGGCCGAGTAAAAAGCAACTGCGATTCGGCTTTGGTCTTGACTCGAACCTCGTGCCTCAGTCCTCGGCCCTATCTCTTCTCCACCCTCCACATCATCAACACCGCGGCCCCCAGAAACGCCAGGGTGGGAAAGATCGCGCTGAAAAGCGGTGGCCAGGCATTGAGCAGTCCGAGGTGGCCGAACAGGCGGTTGGCCAGATGGAAGCCCAGCCCCAACATGATGCCGGTAAAGATCTTGCCGCTCACCCCCCCCTCGCGAACCTGGAAATAGGCGAACGGCAGCGCCAGCACCATCATCACCAGAACCGCGAACGGGTAAATGATCTTCGACCACAGCACGATCTCGTAGCGTGAGGTTTCCTGCCGGTTCTCGCTCAGGTGTTCGATGTAGGAATACAGCTCCCAGAGCGACATCTGTTCCGGCACCACCATCAGCACGTTCAGGATCGGAGGACTCAATACCGAACGCCAGTAGGCCTCGGGAATGCGGCTCACCGTTGTGCGGTTTTCCTCGAACCGGGTTTGCACCACGTCTTTGAGCCGCCACAGGTTCTCACGCTGGTACTCGCCGCTTTTCGCCAGACTGATTGCGCGCAGCCGGTAGTCGGAATCGAATTCGTAGATCTTCACCTCATGGATCACGGTTTCCGGCATGACCCGGGCGACGTTGACGAAGTTGGTGTCGTCCTTTACCCACAACCCCGACCGGAACGCCTGTGCGATCACGTTGCTGCTGGTGGCCTTGAGCCGCAGCTTCTGCGCCGCCTGCTCGCTGGCAGGCGCCACGAATTCGCCGATCAGGAAAGTAATCAGCGACAGCGCCAGGCCGATCTGAACCAGCGCCATTGCCATGCTCTTGATCGATACGCCCGACACGCGCATCACCGTGTATTCGGAGTGCGCGACCAATTGCGCGAGCGCGAACAGCGTGCCGATCAGCGCGGCCACCGGCAGAATTTCGTACGCCCGTCCCGGCAGGCTCAGCACCACGTAGATGGCCGCAAGAGACAGTTGATAACTGCCCTTGCCGAGATCGCCCATTTCCTGGATGAAGTCGAAAAACCCGAACAGCAATAGCAGCGCGCCGAACACCAGAGCGGTGCTCCAGAAAATCTGCACGGCGACGTAACGACGGATGGTCTTCACCGGCGCGGCCTGCGCAGTCTTCGCAGCGGCGATACCGAAAGTCGCAAGTAGAACAGCGCAACAGTCAGCGCCAGCATCACCAGATGCACCGCCCACATGCCGAGCAGCGGGCCGATTTTTTCCTGCGCCACCCAGGCCTGGGTGATCGACAGCATGTTGCTGTAAAGCATGTACAACAGCGCCGCCAGCATCAGGTTGAGCGAGCGTCCGGCGTGCGGATTGACGAAGCTCATCGGAATCGCCAGCAGGCACAGCACCAGTGCGCTCAGCGGCAACCCTATGCGCCAGATCAGCTCGGCGCGCGCTTCGGCGGATTTTTCCCCGAACAGCTCGGCTGTCGGCAGCGACTTGATCGAGGGCAGGTACTCCTTGGCTTCATTGGCCTCGATGCGCAGCCCGTACTTCTCGAAATCGATGATCCGGTACTCGGCCGAACCCGGTGGGCCGATGTAGCGCCGGCCGTTGAGGAGGACCAGGAAGCGATCCCCGTTGGGCGCGGTTTCCTGGTAACCCTGTTTGGCGACCGTCGTGCCGATTTCGCCGTTTTCATCCGAGTGCACGAAGATATTGGCCACGGTGGTCAGGTTGGCGGCCAGTTTCTCGACGAAGAAAACGCGCTCTTCGTGGCGGGATTCCTTGAACACACCCGGCGAAATCGCGGCTACATCATCCTGGCTCTCGAGCTGATGGCGGAACTCGTCGGTCTTTGCCATCGCCCAGGGCGACAGCAGCAGGCTCAGGACCGTGATCACGAAGACCAGCGGCAACGCATAGATCAATACCGGACGGATCCAGGCGTTCAATCCCAGCCCTGATGTAAACCACACCACCATTTCCGAATCGCGGTAACTGCGCGTCAACGTCAACAGCACTGAAATGAACAGGGTCAGCGACAGCAGGATCGGCAGATAGCGCAGGCTGGCAAAACCCAGAAACGTCAGGACCGCATCGGAGGAAATGTTGCCGCGAGCCGCGTAGCCCAGGAAACGGATGAGCTGGGTGATGATGGTGATCGCCAGCAACACGACGAAAGTGGCGGTGCCGGTAGCGGCAAACTCCCGCAGCAGGGAGCGTTGAAAAATCATCTGCTACTTTGACTTTTCGGCGACGTGATAGAGATAATGCTATGTGTTTGAATGAAAAACCGCATCATGAGGAGTTCGCAGTGGAATTTAGCATAAAAGCCGCATCCCCGGAAAAGTTGAAGAGCGACTGCGTCGCGGTGCCGGTTTTTGCTTCCGGCAAGCTTTCCCCGGCCGCGCAGGAACTGGATCGTGCGGCAAGAGGCCAACTGTCGCGGATTCTCAAGCAAGGCGACTTCGATCCCAAGCCGGGTGCAACCCTGATGCTCTATGGCGTGCCCGGGGTTGCGGCTGCCCGGGTGTTGCTGGTCGGCTTCGGCAAGCAGCAGGAGGTGGGTGCGAAAGAGTATCGCGACGGCGTGCGCGGCGCGGTGCGCGCACTCGCCGATGCGGGCGTAGGCGAGGCGGCCCTGTACGCAATCGGAGTCAGGGTCACGCAACGCAACGCGGAGTGGGCGGCGATGCACGCGGCAACCGTCGCGCTGGAGACCACTTACCGCTTCGACCGCCTGAAAAGCAAAGCAAAGGAAGACAAAAAGGGCCTGCAGCACCTCATTCTCGGCGTCAGCGGCAAACAGGCCCGGGGACTCGACGCCGCGCACATTCGTGGCATCGCGATCGGCGAGGGCGTCAACTTCGCCCGCGATCTGGGCAACCTGCCGCCGAACATCTGCACGCCGGCCTATCTCGCCGAGCAGGCGCGCGCCCTCGGCAGGAGCCACAAGCTCAAGGTCTCGGTGCTGGAACGCAGGGACATGAAGAAGCTTGGCATGGGTTCGCTGCTGTCGGTATCCAACGGCAGCCGCCAGCCGCCGAAGCTGATCACGCTCGAGCACCGTGGCGGACCGAAGCAGCAGAAGCCGGTGGTACTGGTCGGCAAGGGCATCACGTTCGACACCGGCGGCATTTCGCTCAAGACTGCCGCCGAAATGGACGAGATGAAATACGACATGTCCGGCGCCGGCAGCGTGCTCGGCACCATGAAGGCCGCAGCCGCGATGAAACTGCCGCTCAACGTGGTCGGCGTGATTCCCACCACGGAGAACATGCCCGGCGGCAACGCCACCCGGCCGGGCGATATCGTCACCAGCATGTCCGGCCAGACCATCGAGATCCTCAACACGGATGCCGAAGGCCGGCTGATTCTGTGCGATGCGCTCACCTACTCGGAGCGCTTCGAGCCTGCGGCGGTGATCGACATAGCCACGCTTACCGGCGCCTGCGTGATCGCGCTCGGCCACGTCACCTCGGGGCTGTTCGCCAACGACGACAAGCTTGCACACGAAGTGCTCGCCGCCGGGCAGACGTCCTGGGATCGTGCCTGGCATATGCCTGCGTGGGAAGATTACCAGGAGCAGTTGCGCAGCAACTTCGCCGACATGGCGAACATCGGCGGACGCCCCGCAGGAAGCATCACCGCCGCCTGCTTCCTCGCCCGATTCGCCAAGAACTTCAAGTGGGCGCACCTGGACATTGCCGGCACTGCCTGGAAATCGGGCCGTGAAAAAGGCTCGACCGGCCGGCCGGTGCCGTTGTTGACCCAATTTCTCATGACGCGTGCGGGCTGGTGAATGAAATCCGGAGCAGCGCCCACTACTGAAAGTCCAGCTCTAACCGCGGAGGATTCTTTTCAATACCCCCTTGAGGGGTACGCCGAGGATTCTTTTCAATACCCCCTTGAGGGGTACGCGGAGGAAAGACAAGAGGAAAAAAAGCATTCGAAGGTAAAAACCTCCAGTTGGCGGGCGCACCACCAAAGTAGAATTTGGCGGGAGAGGATCATATACAGCCACCTTGCTCTTACCCGCTACTTGCTTTCCCTCGTTTTTGCTTTTCCTAAAAGGGTACTCCACGCTATCGCGAGGGTATCCGCGTCCTCCGCGTCCTCCGTGGTGAGCGTTTCTTTGGTGAGCGGTTTTTCACGACAATGACCGAGGTTCTGTTTTACACGCACGTCGACGACAAGCTGAAGACCGCCTGCGCGCTCACTTCCAAAGCGCTCGCGCGCGGGATGCGGGTGATGTTATTCACACGGGACGCCGGCATGACCGACAAACTCTCGAGGATGTTGTGGAGCACCCCCTCGACCGGTTTCGTGCCGCATTGCCGCTGCGACCACCGGCTTGCACCGCTCACCCCGGTAATCGTCGATCACCTGAGCGAACCGCTGATTCACGATCAGGTGCTCGTGAACCTGTGTAACGACACACCGCCTTTCTTCAGCCGGTTCCAGCGCCTGGCCGAGATCGTCAGCACCGATGCCCAGGACCGCGAGGCCGCGCGCAGCCGCTTTCGTTTCTATCGCGATCGCGGTTACGAAATCGTCACCCACCAACTAGGCGGCACCCAGTCCTGATGGCGGAAGACCTCCGGAACCTGCCACCCCCTGGTGCCGAAGACGAGGAAGACGTTCTCG
>JBGQGT010000035.1:0-11009 GCA_041497595.1 Gammaproteobacteria bacterium | reverse complement strand
GTCTGTTTCAGCCCCGCATCCGCTTTCAGGGCTTCCACTTTGTCCAGGTTTTCCCAAGTAAATTCCGGCTCGTCGCGGCCGAAGTGGCCATAGGCCGCGGTCTTTTCGTAGATCGGGCGCAGCAGGTCGAGCATCTGGATTATCGCTCTGGGACGCAGGTCGAAATGCTTGTCGATCAATTGGCCGATCCTCTCGTCGGAAATTTTTCCGCTGCCGAAGGTGGTGACCATCACGCTGGTAGGTTTCGCCACGCCGATCGCGTAGGACACCTGAACTTCGCATTTGCTGGCCAGCCCCGCCGCAACGATGTTCTTGGCGACGTAACGCGCCGCATAGGCCGCGGAGCGATCGACCTTGGACGGATCCTTCCCGGAAAACGCACCGCCGCCGTGGTGGGCGGTCCCGCCATAGGTGTCGACGATGATTTTGCGACCGGTCAAGCCGCAATCCCCCTGCGGACCGCCGACTACGAAGCGGCCGGTCGGATTGACCAGGTATTTGACGCTGCCCTTGATCATGTTCCTGGGCAACACAGGCTTGATGATTTCCTCTACCACTGCTTCGCGGATTTTCTCGAGAGAAATGTCCGGCGCGTGCTGGGTCGAGAGCACCACGGTGTCGATCGAGTCAGGCCTGCCATTGACGTAACGGATCGTCACCTGCGATTTCGCGTCGGGGCGCAGCCACGGCAGGCGGCCATCGCGGCGCAGTTCCGATTGGCGCTCCACCAGGCGGTGTGCCAGATGAATCGGCAACGGCATCAATGTCGGGGTCTCGTCACAGGCGTAGCCGAACATCAGGCCCTGATCGCCGGCGCCCTGGTTGAGCGGGTCGTCATGCGCCTTGTCCACGCCCTGCTTGATATCCGGGCTTTGTTTGTCGTAGGCGACCAGCACAGCGCAACCCTTGTAATCGATGCCGTACTCGGTGTTGTCGTAACCGATGCGTTTGATGGTGTCGCGGGCGACTTGCTGGAAATCCACCACGGCGTTGGTGGTGATCTCGCCGGCCATTACCACGAGGCCGGTGTTGACCAGCGTTTCCGCCGCGACCCGGGAAAATTTGTCCTGGGTTAAAATAGCATCCAGAACTGCATCGGAAATCTGATCTGCAACCTTGTCAGGGTGTCCTTCGGACACCGACTCGGACGTGAAGAGGAAGTCGCTCATTCGGAAGCTCTGCGTGGGTTCACGAAAGTCGGTCAGGATATCAAAAAGCCGCTCAAACAACAAAGCCGAAGACCCAACAAGTCATTCATGTTACTAGGGTTACTGCGGCTCCTGGCTTTATTGCCCCTGTCCTGGGTCCACGCGGCGGGCGGCGCCCTCGGTTGGATGGTCTATTTTCTCTCTCCTGCTTACGCCGCCCGGCTTCGCGAAAATCTTCTGCAAAGCGGCGTCTGGCGCGATCAAGCCGAGTACCAGCGCCTGCTCCACGAGAACATTGCCGAAGCCGGCAAGGCCGGAACCGAGCTGATGCCCGTATGGTTTCGTCCGGTGTCTGAAGCGCGCAAGTTGGTCGTTTCCGTTCAGTCGCTATCGCTGATCGAGGAAGCGGAACGACGCGGCAAAGGGATCATCTACCTGACGCCGCATCTCGGCTGTTTCGACGTTGCCGCCTTGTGGCTGGCGCAACGCAATCCGATCACCGTTCTGTACCGGCCGCCGAAGATCAAAAGCTTGCAGCCGCTCATCGAAGTCGGGCGCGGGCGCGACAGCGTGCACCTGGCGCCGGCGAGCCTCAGCGGCGTGCGCCGACTGCTCAAGGCTCTCAGGCGCAACGAAGCGGTCGGCATCCTGCCCGATCAGGTGCCCGGTGTCGGCGAAGGCGCGTGGGCGGAATTCTTCGGGCGTCCTGCGTTTACGATGACCCTGGTTGGGCGGCTCGTCGAAGCCACCGGCGCAGCAGTCTTCATGACCGCCGCGGAACGGCTGCCGAATGGCCGCGGTTATTCGCTCGATTTCACGCTCGTGGAAGATGACCTGTCGGGCCGACAGGGCGTGCGTCGCCTCAATGCAGCGATCGAGCAGCGGGTCCGCCGCTGCCCCGCGCAGTACCTGTGGAGCTACAACCGTTATAAGACGCCGGCCGGCGCCCCGCCTCCCGATGCAAGCGCGGCTGCGAAAGGCGCGCGGAGCTGATGCTGACTCGCCTTGCCATTGGCGTGTTCTGGCTGCTGCACTTTCTGCCCCTCGCAGTTCTGGCACGCATCGGGGCGGTCGCCGGTCTCGCATTCATGGTCTTCGGTCGCGAGCGGCGGGAAGTGGCACGAACCAATCTGGCGCTATGTTTTCCGGGATGGGACGAAGCACGCCGTGAGACGGTGTTGCGGGCGCACTTCCGCGCCATCGGCAGAAGTTTTTTCGAGGCGGGTATCGTCTGGTGGGGTTCCGAAAAGCGCATCCGCCGCATTGTGCGCATCGAAGGCGAGGAGCACGCACGCGCCCAAGGCGACCGGCGCATCATCCTCCTGGTTCCGCATTTCGCCGGCATCGAGATGGAGGGACTGCGCAATTCGATGAACTGCCCGGGCATGGCGGTTTACAGCCACCAGAAAAACCGCGTCTTCGACGAATTCCTGGTACGCGTGCGCAGCCGCTTTCCGGGCGCCCGCATGGTCGCGCGGCAGGAGGGCGTCAAACCGCTGCTGCGCGGCTTCAAGGACGGTGTGCGCCTGCAACTTTCGCCCGACCTCGATCTCGGTCCGCGCGACGCCATATTCGTGCCGTTCTTCGGCGTTCAGGCGGCGACCGTCACGTCGCTGTCGCGGCTCGCCCGGCTTGCCGGTGCCGTCATCGTGCCGGTGGTGGTGCGCCAGTTGCCCGGCGGCGAGGGCTACGTGATGCGCATGTATCCGGCCTGGGAGAATTATCCCGGCGAGAGTGTGGAGGCCGACACACGCCGCATGAATGCATTCATCGAAGAGCGGGTCCTGGAAATGCCCGAGCAGTATTACTGGGTGCACAAGCGCTTCAAGACGCGCCCGGAAGGCGAACCGAGGATCTATTGAGATGGACCAACGCGCCCGCAGCGGTTCCGGCGTTTCCGGATCTTGATCCCCGCGGTTCCGGACGACTGCCGCGTTTCTCCGCTCGTGGCTGCGGACATCGAACCGCTCACCGCGCTGGTGCGCGAAATCTGGCGCCAGCACTATCCCGGTATCATCACGGTCAAGCAGATAGAATACATGCTCGAGCAGCGTTACTCGCCGGATACGATTCGCGCCGAGATCGAGAGCGGTGCGGCCCGGTGGGTCAAACTGCTGGTGCATGGCGAACTGGGCGGATTCGCCTCTTACGAGGTAGACGGCGCGCGACGCGCGGTGAAGCTCGACAAACTGTACGTGCATGGCCTGTTCCGCGGCCGGGGCTGCGGAGCGACGCTGGTCCGGCACGTCGAGCAGGCCGCTCGCGCGCAGGACTGCGATCAGGTGTACCTGCAGGTCAACAGGAACAACTTCGACTCGATAGCGGCATACCGGCGCCTCGGGTTTGAAGTGGTGGACAGGATCAAGACCGACATCGGCGGCGGTTTCCACATGGACGATTACGTGATGGCGAAGGACGTGAGGGGTGAGGCGTGAGGGGAAATTCAAACTACGAAATACGCAAGCAAGTGTGTGCTCTGCCAAGTTACCCGCGCTTCATCTTCGAGCTTGGTGCAGCGCCGAAACAATTCGGCGCGCCGCATGTCTTGTGCGTCGCGCCTCACGCCTCTCGCCTTCTGCCTCTCGCCTCTCGCCTCTCCCCTCCCGCCTCTAGCCTCTAGCCCCGTGCGAGTCAAGTTCACCAAAATGCAGGGCGCCGGGAACGACTTCGTGGTCATCGATGCCACCCGCCAACCGCTGCGTCTGGAACCGGAGACCATCCGCAAGCTGGCGCATCGCAACTTCGGAGTCGGATTCGACCAAATGCTGGTGATCGAGCCGGCGCGCACGCAAGGAACCGACTTCTACTACCGCATCTTCAACGCCGACGGCGGCGAGGTGAATCAATGCGGCAACGGCGCACGCTGCTTCGTGCGCTACGTGCACGACAAGGGATTGACCGGCAAGTCCGCGATCCGGGTGGAGACCGGCTCGGGCGTAATTGAGCCGCGGCTGGAGAAAGACGGGCGGGTAACGGTCGCGATGGGGGCGCCGGAGTTCGAGCCGGCGAAAATTCCGTTCGTGGCCGATCGTCGCGCGCTAACCTATACACTTGAAGTCGGCGGCAGGTCGATCGAAATCGGCGCAGTGTCCATGGGCAATCCACATGCGGTGCAGGTGGTGGCTGACGTCGAGGCCGCGCCGGTGCTGACCGAGGGTCCGTTGATCGAAAAGCATCCACGTTTTCCGCAAAGGGTGAACGCCGGCTACATGCAGATCGACGACCGGCGCCGCATCAGGTTGCGGGTTTTCGAGCGGGGAAGCGGTGAAACGCTCGCCTGCGGCACCGGCGCCTGCGCCGCAGTCGCGGTGGGGATCGCGCGCGGTCTGCTCGACTCCCCGGTGGCAGTACAGACCCACGGCGGCAAGCTCGAAATCGCGTGGCAGGGGGAAGGCCATGCGCTGATGATGACCGGGCCGGCTGAGACCGTTTACGAAGGTGAAATCATCCTGTAAGGAAAGATCCGGAATGAGACCAGAAGACATTGCCCGCTACCTGCAGGATCACCCGGAGTTCTTCGAAGAACATGCCGAAGTGCTGGCGGAGATCCAAATTCCGCACCCGCACGGCGGCAGGGCGATACCGCTTTCCGAGCGGCAGATCGTCAGCCTGCGTGAGAAAACCAGGGTCCTCGAGGCGAAACTGCGGGAACTGGTGCAATTCGGCGAAGAAAACGATGCGCTCGGCGAGCGGGTGCATCGCGCGGCGATAGAGCTGATCAAGGCGCCGGATCTCGAGGCGATGTTGTGGGTGATCTACTACAACCTGCGCGAAGACTTTGCCGTGCCGCATGTGTGCATTCGCCTTTGGAGCGACACGGATCATTTGCCTCTCGCCGAGTTCGGACCGGCTAGCCAGGAAGTACGGGTTTTGGCCGAAAGCCTCAATCATCCGTACTGCAGCGGCAAACCGATGTTCGAAACCGGACAGTGGTTCGGCGAGGCGGAAACCATCTTGAAGTCGTTTGCCTGCGTGCCGCTGCGGGCAGACAAAGTGTTCGGCCTGTTGATACTCGCCAGCGAAGACCCGCAGCGCTTCTACCCCGAAATGGGCACGCTGTACCTGAAGCGTCTCGGTGAGCTGGTCAGCACCGGGCTCGGCAGATATCTGTAAATGGCCGGCGCAACAGTTTCCCCGTCCCCGCCCGAGGCCGCTGAGTCCGAACATCCATACCTTGCCGGGTTCCTGTCCCAGTTGCGGCAGGAACGGCGTTTGTCGCGCCACACCGCCGATGCGTACGCGCGCGACGTGCGTGCGCTGCTCGAGCTGGCTGGGACGACGCCGCTCGCGGAACTGCAGATTCACCAGATCCGCCGCTTCGTAGCGCAGTTGCACGGTCGCGGGCTTGGCGGCAAATCGCTGGCACGCCTGTTGTCCGCCTGGCGCGGTTTCTTCAACTATCTCGCGCGCGATCACGGGTTCAGCCGCAATCCCTGCACCGGCGTGCGGCCGCCCAAGTCGCCGAAGTCGCTGCCCAAGGCGCTGTCACCCGACGAAGCCACGCGCCTTGTCAGCATTGCCGACAACGACAGGCTGGCGGTACGCGACCGGGCAATCTTCGAGATGTTCTACTCCTCGGGCCTGCGGCTTTCCGAACTCACCTCGCTCAAGTTGGGTGACGTCAGTTTCGCGGATGCCACCGTGCGCGTGACCGGCAAGGGCAACAAGACCAGAGTGGTGCCGGTCGGCAGCCACGCACTGCAGGCGTTGAAAGCATGGATGACAGTGAGGGAGTTGCTGGCGAAACAGGACGAGACCGCACTGTTCGTCAGCCAACACGGCGCCGCCATCACTCCGCGCGCAGTTCAGCAACGCCTGAAAACCTGGAGCATCAAGCAGGGGCTCCCCGTTCACGTTCATCCGCACATGCTGCGCCACTCTTTCGCCTCGCACGTGCTGCAATCCAGCGGCGACCTGCGCGCGGTGCAGGAAATGCTGGGCCACTCCAGCATTTCCACCACGCAGGTTTATACGCATCTCGACTTCCAATACCTGGCAAAGGTCTACGATCAGGCGCACCCGAGGGCGAAAAGAAAAGGCAAGTAGTGGATTTTGGCTCCGGCATAACGTCGGCTGCGCAGACATTAGCCTCCGCCGCAACAAGTCGCTTCGCGACGTGTTGTCAGTACCTCGCGAAGGTTTATGACGCGGCGCATCCTCGCGCGAAGAAAAAGCGTTGAGCCGCCAAGACGCCAAGAGCGCCAAGGAGAATCGATAAAGAGAATGAACAGCCAGCATCAAGTTGCGAGCTAATTCGGAATCGACGGGAACTTGCGCCAAAGCGGATACACCGGTTTTCAACACATTTCGCTTTTGAATTTCTTGGCGCTCTTGGCGTCTTGGCGGCTATCCAGTCTTAATTCATGCACAAAGTCATTCTGAAACCGGGCAGGGAGAAGTCGCTCCTGCGCCGTCATCCGTGGGTGTTTTCCGGCGCGATCGCGCGCGTGGAGGGCTCTCCCGGCGCGGGCGACACCGTGCGCATCGTCGCGCAGGACGGGCGCTTTCTCGCGCTCGCCGCCTACAACCCGGAGTCGCAGATTTCGGCGCGGGTCTGGGATTGGCACCAAGACACGCGCATCGACGCGGGCTTCTTCCGGGAAAGGATCGCGGCGGCGATGCAGATGCGCGAGGCGCTGCTCGATACAGAAGCGGGTGGGGCGGTGCGCCTGATCCACGGCGAGTCGGATGGCCTCCCGGGACTGATCGCGGACCGCTACGCCGACGTGGCGGTGATGCAGATTTCGAGCGCCGGCTGCCATCGCTGGCGCGACGCGATCACGACAGCACTGGTTGAACTGACCGGCGCGCGTGCGCTTTACGAGCGCTCCGATGCGGACGTGCTCGAACTGGAAGGACTGGAAAGCCGCACCGGGGTCGTGCGCGGCACACTCGACCCGCCTCAGGTGGAAATTCAGGAAAACGGCGCGAGATTCAGGGTCGATGTCGCGCGCGGACACAAAACCGGCTTCTATCTCGACCAGCGCGACAACCGGCACTTCGTCGGCAAGCTTGCGGCCGGCCGGGATGTGTTGAATTGCTTCTGCTACACCGGCGCCTTCACCGTGCACGCGCTGGCGAAAGGCGCGAAATCGGTTGCCTCGGTGGATTCCTCCGCGGACGCGCTGCAGCTCGCGCAGGAACACGTGCGCATGAACGGCCTGCCGGAGGACCGCTGCGAGTGGATCGAAGCCGACGTGTTCCAGTTGCTGCGAAAGCTGCGCGATCAGGGACGACAGTTCGACCTGATCATCCTCGATCCGCCCAAGTTTGCGCCAACATCGGCAACCACGGAGCGCGCAGCACGCGGCTACAAGGACATCAACCTGCTCGCTTTCAAACTGCTGCGTCCCGGCGGCTTGCTGGCGACGTTTTCGTGCTCGGGTGGGGTCTCGGCGGACCTGTTCCGCAAGATCGTCGCCGGCGCGGCGCTGGACGCGGGCGCCGATGCGCAGATGATCGGACAGTTCCACGCCGCGGCGGATCATCCGGTGTCGCTGGCTTTTCCCGAAGGCGAGTATCTGAAGGGGCTGTTGTGCCGTGTCGGCTGAGTTACCAGGAGTTTCCGCCGCGATGAGCGATACCGTACTGGTCCTGGTTCGCCACGGGGAAACGGAATGGAACGCCGCAGGCCGAATCCAGGGCCACCTCGATGTTCCGTTGAGCGCAACCGGCCTGGCGCAGGCCGCGGCAATTGGTCGGCGGCTGGGCGGCGAAGCCTTCGATGCCATCCTGTCGAGCGATCTCGAACGGGCGCTGCAGACTGCATGCCCGATTGTGCGTCATCCCGGGCAGACCATTCTTCGCGTCGCCCGCCTGCGCGAACGCCATTTGGGCGTGCTGCAGGGATTGACGGGCGAGGAAGCGGCGATCCGGCAACCGCACGCCTGGGGAGCGTTCAAGGCACGCAACCCGGAGGCGGCACTCGAAGGCGGAGAAACGCTCGGCGCGTTTTCGCAGCGGGTGGCCGGACTGATCGACGAACTGCTGAGGGTCCATGCGGGCAGCCGGCTCCTGCTGGTCACCCATGGCGGCGTACTGGACGCGGCCTACCGCCACGCCACCGGAATGCCGCTGAACGCACCACGGGATTTCTCGATCTACAACGCGTCAGTCAACGTACTGCGCCACCGCGGCGGCGTCTGGACCGTCGATTCCTGGGGAGACGTCAGCCACCTGCCCCAGGAACTGGCGATGGACGATACGTGAGTAAGGCAAGGATGAAGGATGACGGCGGAAGGATGAAGAAAGGCGGTGAACGTTGATAACACGTAGTAGTCACGACGTGATCTGACATTCCAGGCACCTCAAAACGGGTCACTGTTATATCAGCCGTGACTACTACAGATCAGACGTTCTAGTTTGCTGGGAGTCCCTTTATGTAGGTCGCAAGTGTATTCATCTGTTCCTCCGTGAGCCCTTTCTTGTAGGCGGGCATGGCCCCCCCGGATTTGCCATTCAGGATGCGCTGACGTATTTGCTCTTCGGTCATTGTGGTGCCTGCGAGCTTTGGACCCTTCCCGGCATCCATGCCGTAGCCGTCGTGGCACCAACTGCAGTTGGTGGCGAACACCTTCTTGACGTCAATTGCAGGCTTCGCCTGTCCATTACCGGAATTCTCTTCGGCAAACGTTGCCGACGCCGCGCCCGCTAGGTAGAGACTCAACGCAAACATTGGCGGCGTTAAGATCTGTTTGATCAGGATATATATTTCCGGTCAGTCATGGGCAAGGTCGAATGCCGCCTTTACGCCGGTGGCAAGGTCGCGAGTTGTCCCGACTCCCCAGTAGTGCAGAAACACGATACGCGGTGACTCGCCGGTCATATGATTGTGGATCGCTACGATGTTGATGCGGTTAGCGCGCAGTGCCTTCAGCACCGCCTGCAGTTCGTCCTCGTGCATGGCGATGTCCCCAGCAACCACGGCACGGTCGTCACGGCCGGCAAACGCCGCCCATGAATTGACGCCCATGGACTTGCCCATGGACTTGCCCATGTCGTGGCCATTCATACTCGTGGTTCGCCCTACCGTAACCTTGTAGACACCCTTGGCAAGATCACCCTTTACGCCGAGGATCTCCGCGATCAGGTCAGGATTCAACGTAGTCTTCGCCGGATCAATCTGCGAGCGGAGCGTCTCGCCGCGGCCCCCCGCGGTGTCGTTGATTTTTGCGAACACCTTGCCCACCGCCCGTGCAAGTTCCTCTTCGGCCCCCATCCCGCCGATATGCATGAACATAACCCGTGGGGTTTCCCAAAAAAAGTGGTTATGCAAGGCGGTGACCTGCAAGCCGGAATCGAGTGCGACGCTCATGACCGGGTTCACCTGGTCTTCGAGCATCACCATGTCGCCCATCACCGTCACGTGGGAACCGGTGCGGGTGAACGCCGCCCATGCGGTCAAGCCGAACGGGGCGGTGATATGGACGCCGCCGGCGTTGACATCGAGGTCGTTGCGCGGATAGCGCACCGTGAACACGCCCTCCTTCGCGTCGTACGACCCCTTGAGGCCGGTAAGCTGCTCGATGCGGGCGGTGTCGAGCCCGCCTTCTTCGGCGTAAGAGATTGCCGGGCACACCACCAGACCCGTCAAAGAAAAAGAAAGTGCGACGACCAAGCGTCGCGCAAAGTTTGTAAACAATTCGCGCTCGGAATTCATTTGTCCACCTCCGGTTAATCCTGACTGTGACACTCAGTAGGTCCAGCCGTGACGCTCGCTTTGAAGCTCGCGGCACCACGCGTAAAGCGCGTCGTAGACGACCATCCCGTGCCTGAGCATTTCGTGGTCGTCGGAAAAGCGACGGGACAGGCCCAATGAAATTGCCAACAACCCCGGCGCTTGTGGCGCGAGGTCGAGGCGATCGGTATCCGCTCCGCGGACAATCACGGCAAGTTTTGCCAGCGCCGGCTCAGATAGCCCGTACTTTTTCAAGAACGCATCAAAGCTGCATAGCTCCCCCACGTGGCTAAGTTCCACTCCAGGAATGTCATACGGGATCGCATTGGTCTCCTTGGCAACGCTCATTACCTTGGCTGAAGGGACAAAGAGAAATTCCGCGGGGGGATCAATGAATCGGGTGATGAGCCACGGACAGGCAATGCGGTCGATCTTGGGCCGTTCACGGGTTACCCATTTCAATGTGCCTTTCTCCTTCATCAAATCAATCGGCCGCTTTCTTCCGAGAGTAGGCGGCATGGAGATGGTCCAGGACGACTGAGACCTCGGTAAGAAATGCGTCGTCATCCTTGGAACCGGTGCGGATTCCCTGAAGGATGGTCTCGAAGCCCGCCGCCTCCGCCACTGGAACACCCCCCACGTCGAGGTAGTGCACCAGGTTGCCCAAGCGGTCCAGCCCTGTATCGCCCTCGAGGCCAAAGCTCGCCATCAGCACTTGAAAGGTGACGCGCTCTTCCACATGCGTAAAGGCGGCGCCATCAAAGTCGAAACCAAGCGCGTACTTTGGACAGTCCTGCGGATTCTTCATCCAGAGGAAACGAGCCCTGGGATCTATGAACCGGCGGATCAGCCAGGCACTCGCCACACGATCCACCCACAGATGCTCACGCGTGGCCCACTGCCTTCCTTGATATTCCTTTGGGTTGAGTCGAGGGATGGGAGATGCCACGGCTTCCGGCTCTCCCGGCGAGAACTTGCGATTGTATGCGGCAGCCACGACGGTCATCGCACGCTCGCCTTCGGCTTTTGACGGACCGGGAAAATAGTCCGTTGCGACCACGCCTTCCAAGCTTCTCTGGAGCTGGCGCAGCCCTTTGCGGGCGTCGCTCTCGTTTTCATCCGGCAACCGGTCCAGGAGCGCAACGGCCGCTGCGATAACCGGGGCATAGCTTTCGCTGCGGTCG
>JBGQGT010000034.1:0-11143 GCA_041497595.1 Gammaproteobacteria bacterium | reverse complement strand
CCCGCCTGCGAAAGGCGCGCGACTTCCTGGCGGCGCGGCTGCGCGAGATTCCCGGAATCGAGACGACTCTGCCACCCGGGGCCATGTATGCCTTTTTCAAAGTGCATGGCGTTACCGACAGTCTGGCGTTTTGCAAGAAATTGCTTTCCGACGCGGGACTGGGCCTGGCACCGGGTATCGCCTTCGGTCCGGAGGGCGAGGGCTTCGTGCGCTGGTGCTTCGCGGCAAGCGAGGAACGCCTTGCGCAAGGCATCGAGCGCTTGAGGAAAATTGTCGTGCATCGTTGAAACAGGAAAGGAATGGCGTGGCTGAAAAGACGCACACTTACCGAACCGCGGTCCGCTGGACCGGCAATCAGGGCAGCGGCACGTCCGCGTACCGGGCCTACAGCCGCAACCACGAGATCAGCGCAGTTGGGAAGCCGGTCGTGCCGGCTTCTTCGGACCCGGCGTTCAACGGCGACCCGGGCCGCTACAATCCTGAGGACCTGCTGGTCGCTTCGCTGTCCGGCTGTCACATGCTCTGGTACCTGCATCTTTGCGCGGTGAACAAGGTCGTGGTACTCGAATACGAGGACAATGCGGCGGGCATCATGGAGCAAACCGCGGACCGCGGCGGGCACTTTGTCGAAGTCACCTTGCATCCGACCATTACCATTACGGCGCAGTCGAACCTTGATACCGCGCGGCGACTGCACCATGACGCCCACGAAAAATGCTTCATCGCCAACTCGGTGAATTTTCCGGTGCGCGTCCAGCCGGAGTTCCGCGCCGCTTCATAGGCGGCGCGATCGTTGCGGCTCACCCGCTGACCACATGTCCGATTTCCTGCCCAAGCTGAAGCAACTCGAGCACGCCGCGTCGATCGTGTACGAGACGATGGCGCCGACTCCGCAATACGCCTGGCCGCTGCTCGAGGCGCAACTCGGCACGGAAATCTGGGTCAAGCACGAGAACCACACTCCGATCGGCGCCTTCAAGCTGCGCGGCGGTCTCACCTACTTCCACGATCTCGCCAAACGCAAGGACAGGCCCGCCGGCGTCATCAGCGCCACCCGCGGCAATCACGGGCAGTCGGTCGGCTACGCCGCCAGACACCATGGAATGTCCGCGACTGTCGTCGTGCCCCACGGCAACAGCGTCGAAAAGAACGCGGCGATGCGGGCGCTCGGGGTCGGTCTGGTCGAGCATGGCGCCGATTTCCAGGCGGCGCGCGAACGCGCATTGTGGATTGCGCAACAACGCGGTCTGCACATGGTGCCCTCGTTCCACCCGTTGCTGGTGCAGGGCGTGGCCTCGTACTCGCTGGAACTGCTGCGCGCGGTGCCGGATCTGGACGTGGCGTACGTGCCGATCGGATTGGGATCGGGGATCTGCGGGATGATTGCCGCACGCGAAGCGCTGAAGCTGAAAACGGAAATCGTCGGCGTAGTCTCCGAGCTTGCACCCGCGTACGCGCTTTCGTTCGAGCAGAAGCGCGCAGTCGAGCACCCGGTCAGCACCCGCATCGCCGACGGCATGGCCTGCCGTACTCCCGAACCGGAGGCTCTGGAGATTCTCTGGCACGGGATGGCACGCGTGGTGCGTGTGACCGACGATGAAGTCGAGGAGGCAATGCGGCTGATGTATTCGGCGACGCACAACGTCGCCGAAGGTGCCGGTGCTGCCGGGCTTGCCGCCGCAACCAAGGAGCGCGACCGGCTGGCCGGACGCAAAGCCGCAGTGATCCTGTGCGGCGCGAATGTGGACCGCGACGTGTTCGCCCGGATTCTTGGCGGAAAGTGACCAAGGCTTGTCACCGGGACCCGCTGGCGCGAAGATTGGGATTAACTGACCGACGGACAGCCGCCATGATGGCCCGCGTTCCCCAATTCACGCGTCTCGCGTTTGCCGTGGCAGTCGTTTTCGCCGCGCTCCTGCTGCTGCCCCGCAGTGCCGCATTCGCCGCGCCGGCGGTGGCAATCTATCGCGGCGAGGCGCCCGCCGCCTCCGGAACGGGTCGAAGGGTCGAGCTGCGGCTCTCGGCCGACGGAAAAATGACCTGGCTCACCGAGTACCGCAACAATCGTCCGCCGATCACCGAGGAGGGCCGCTGGAACGCCGTCTCGGTCGAAGAAATAGAGGTCATTGTCGAGCACCGTGACGGCAAGCAGGTCGAACCTTCCGCTGTTCGCCTGCTGAAGCAGGGCGATACGCTGCGCACCACGGCGGCATCGGCTGCAGAATTTGGCGGCCAGGGCTTGCTGCTGAAGCTTGCCAAGGCAGCGGCGCCGCCAATCGCCGCGCCAGTGACCGGCGCGGTTTCTCCCATCGGAGCATGGCAATGGGAAAGCCTGATCTCCTCCGCCGAGAAAGTTGCAGTCAATCAGCCGGAGCGCTACAAGCTGCAATTGCAGGCGGGCGGCAAGGCGCAGGTGCTTGCGGATTGCAACCGTGGCCAGGCCAGCTATTCATTCGACGGTCGTAGCTTCAACATCAAGATTACCGGAGTTACCCGCGCCGCCTGTCCGGCGGGCTCGCTCTCCGGCCGTTACCTCAAGGCGCTGGAAATGGCGGTCGGCCAGCGCGTCAGGGGCGAAAACCTGTTTCTCGATCTGCCGGTCGATGGCGGCACCATGAAATTCGTACGGGCGAAATAATCGGGACCATGCCATTCGATCCGACCTCCCGGCGCGGCAATCGCGCCCGCAACGTACTCGGCGGGCCACTCGCCGATTGCTGCAACAATCCGGCGACCGGTTTCTTCCGCGACGGCTGCTGCAACACCGGCCCGGAAGATCACGGGGCGCACGTCGTATGCGTTCGGGTCACAACAGAATTCCTGGAATTCTCGGTCGCACGCGGTAACGACCTCCGCACGCCGATGCCGGACTTCGGATTCCCGGGGCTGAAACCCGGCGACCGCTGGTGCCTGTGCGCGGCGCGCTGGCGCGAAGCGCTGCGTGCCGGAATGGCGCCTTCGGTGGTTCTCACGGCGACCCACGAGCGGGCGCTCGACTACGTGCCCCTCGAACACCTCAAGAAATACGCGCTCGACCTGCAATGACAACAGGTTCGAGGGCCGAGGTACGAGGGCCGAGTAAACGCAATCGAACAAGAGCCGCAAATATATCGAGAAGCATCTGACTTCTTTCCCACTGATACTTCCGCTCTCGTACCTCGGCCCTCATACCTCGGCCCTGCTTTCAGGAATGATTTTCCGCCGTCTCGCTCTCCGCGACCTCCCCAGCCTTCTCGAACTGCAGGAGTCTAACCTTTTCGAGAACCTGACCCCGGAACAACAGAAAGACGGATTCCTTTCGGCGCGCTTTTCCAAGGAGCAATTCGCGCAGATGAACCGCGAGGCAGCGGTCGTTGTCGCGGAGGACGATGGGCGCATCGTCGGCTACGCCTGCTCGGCAGGCGCGGATTTCAGCCGCCAATTCCCGATACTCGACGCCATGATCGCGACCTTTGGGCGGCTTACTTACTTGGGCACGACCTTGATCGATGCGCGCGTATGCATCTACGGGCCGGTGTGCGTTGACCGCGCCTGGCGCGGACGTGGCGTGCTGCGCGGACTGATTGCCGGGTTGAAGGCGCAACTGGCCGGGCAGTTCGATGTGGCCGCGGCTTTCATTTCCAAGGCCAATTCGCGCTCGCTCACCACGCACGTGAACGGATTGGGGATGATTATCCTCGGCGACTACGTGTTCGAGGCCGGTCGCTACTGGATCGTCGCCTTCGGCATCCCGCCGGCAGATCTGGCTTGCGGCGTCGGGCCGCGGCAGCGCTGAAAAAAAAAGGCCGGGAATTCCCGGCCGTTTGCATGTGTTTCGGAGCGGTCAGCCGCGCTGCTTGAAGATGCGGTCGAGGTGCTCCATGTCGTTGACGACTTTCCAGTCCGACGCACCGGCCGTACGGGCGCGTCGTTCCCACCACTCCAGACGGTCGATATAGCGGCGCGGGTCCACGTTGTCGGTGTCGAGCTTGGTGACGTTGAGAGCGACTACGCGAATGCCGTCGAGCCTGATCGGAAAGTCCCGCACCGTCTTGTAGTCGAGCTCTTCCTGCATGTCCGAGAAGATCACGATGGTCTTGCGGCCGGCCTGGGACTCGTTCAGAAACTCGGCGGCCAGGATGATGCCGCCGGTGATGTCGGTGTAGCGGCTGCCTTTTGCGTCCTTCGTGGTCTTGGTGAAGTCCGAAATCTGCTCGCTGAACGCGCGCTTTTGCGCGTTGGCCGCAAGCGGATCCTTGCCGAGGCTGACTTTGGCCACGATGTCCTTCTCGCTGAAACTGCGGCTCTTGACCCGCCCGACGGCAAGCGCGTCGCCGGGATTGAGCGAGCCCAGAAGGTAGTTCACCACCAGCTGCGCCTTGCCCGTCTCCTTGACGTAGGTACCGGAGGTATCGACAAGCATGTACACCGCCTGGTTGTGATTGGTCTCGGGCCCGCAGGCAACGATGAACAGCAGTACCCCGAGCGCCGCAAGACTGGTTGCCCCTTTCATAGCGCCTCCTCGGATCCGGCTGCACGTTTGAGCGGCGGCACCGCACGCAGCTTGTTGCGGCTGGCGGCACCCTCGCGGTAGCTGACGACCCAGCGCTCGATCGCAAGCGGCACGAAGATGAACACGTCATAGAGCATGATTGCCAGCTTGCCCGCCCCTCTGATCAGATTGGCGGCAAAGCGCAGTACGAACGCCAGTCCGCGCAACGCCATCTCCAGGCCCGCACCGACCACGGTACGGCCGGAATTGACGAAGTATTCGAGCGGGATTGCCACGAACGCCAGCGCAAACGGCAGCGTGAAGCCCAGGATCATCTGGCCGAACGTCGGGATCCTGGTGACCCAACCCGCTTCGGCATGGACCGCACCGGCGGCGGCGCCGAGCTGCTGCTTCAGTGCCACATCGGCGGCAATGATCATGTCGCGCATGACCGCCAGCGCCACTTCAACACCCGCCAGTACCAAAAGGATTGTGAGTGATGCCCACATCAGCCGGCGGCGCATTTTCTCGGTGATGTTGCCGAGCGGGAACAGGCTGGTGAAGCGCAGCGTTTCCATCAGGAACAGGCCCATCAGGGTTTCGAACAGGATGATCACCAGCGCCGCCACTTCCGAGGCCTGCAGGCTCTCGGTGATGTAGTCTCCGCCGCCGACCATCGCCGACATCGGCAGCGCGATCAGCTTGAAGTTGACGTAGGCGCCGCCGAAGGCTATCAGCATCACCAGACCGGCGATGAAGAACTGCGTTGTGGCCGACGTCGCAAGTACGTTTGCGGCGTCATTGCCGCGGGCCGCGATGTTTTCGAGTTTAACGACATTGGCGTCGATCTTCGCCGCGCTGTTCTGCAGACTGGTGATGTTGCGGTCCACCTGGGTCAGCGTCTGGCTAACCGAGCGCCAGAACGGCAGAAAGCCTTTCAATATGTGATGCCGCTCCTGGTAGGCGCCGCGGTACTCCGCAACGATCTTCTGATAGATATCGTCGAGCGAGTCGCGAATGTCGGAGAGAATGCGCTCCACCACACCGTCGCCGCTGGCCTTGATCTTGGCGATGGCCTCGATTGCCTTGACCCACTCCGGGGGCGGCGGCGGTACTTCGCCGCTCTTTTTGTAGTCCTCCTCGATGCGCGTGATCTCGTCCATCAACTTGCGTTGCAGCACCGGGTAGCCCTCGAGGTCGCGCTGCACCAGCATCGTAACGTGCTCGAACTCGCGCTCGATCGTCAGCTTCACTTCATGGCTGCCGTGCGCGAACAGTACTTCGCGGTTGCGGTTGCGCAGGCGCAAACCGGCATCGGCCAGCCAGCGCGCGCCCAGCCGCAGCGGATTGGCGATCGCCCGACACGCGCTTCTGAGCAATGCATGCATCGGCTCGCGCGCGGCATACAGAAATGGCATCAGCAGAACCAGCAGAACCAGCAGCGACGGTAACGGGCGATCCGGCCAGATGAACAGCGATTCCAGGAGTGACATGGTTCCCCCTTGTTGTGTGACTTCGGCTTCGGCAACAAAAAACAACACGTGAACCTGCGTTCGCGTGCCTGAACCTCCTGTTATCTGCAACCGGCGGGCCAGAAATGCGGCCAAATCCGCTTATCGGCATGGTTCGCGGGCTGGTGCGCTTACCCCTCTGTTATTGCGCGAATAAATCGGTGACAGGGAGCCTAGAAACCGTTCGATGATCGGGGGCAATTGTCGCCACGCAGCGACTGGGGTGCCGAATTTAGTAACACCGGTGCTGTCAGGGGTAACTTGCTGATCGATTGGGTGCGGCAGTAGCATTTCCGGGCAGGGGAGGCGCGTGATGGTAAAAGGAAAAATTTTGCAGCGTAAACCGGTTTCCAGGGCGCGGATGGCGCGCCGCATCATCGGCGTCGCGCTGTGGGCCGGGGGAATCGCTTCCGGGATCATTGGCGGCGACTACAGCCTGCCGATCGCGCTGGCGCTGTTCGTAATCGGTTTCTTCCTGTTCGTTTCCACGCCCGATGCCAAGGGAAAACTTTAGAGACTGGTGACTAGTGACAGGGAAAAGCGGGGGATCAGGACTCAGTCAAGAAAACGGCGTTGCGTGCTGCGGCCAGAAAGAAACGGGAGCTAGGGAATCTGGACTGGTGACACGGCGCACGCGGTGGTTCTGGAAATTATCGTAGCGGAACGACCTAAAGGAGTCGCGAATCACGACATTTGTGAACGTCGCGAAAGTTGATCAGCGCGTATCACCGGCTTTAATTTTCCGCTGAATCACGGAAATCAGCGCGCGTATGCGTTTCATCGATGCGGTGTCCGGTTCGCGTCCGAGGTTCTTCCAGCGCCGTGCCTCGAAGAACAGGCAGGTTCGCAGGTCCGTCAGGGTTCCCGGGGTCTGGCCGGCGACCTCGGCGCACTTTTCAACTGACCCCCAGTAGCGGAAGCCGTCGAAAGTCAGGGCGAAGGGTTCGATTCGGGTCCAAGGTTCGCCGACTGCGGGCACGTCCGCCGGCGTAAGTTCCGTATTTGCCAGTTCAGTCGTCATGAGCGGACAGGAGCATTTAACAGGCCTGCGTCTCTATTATTCTCTATCTTCTCGGACAATGACACGTGTGCCGCTTGCTGCCTCTCGCGGCCCAACGACAAGAGAAGAGAAGGCGCGGCGTCGATTGGCGTAGGATGCACCTTACCCCTACTCTAAGGCAAACCCATGGCCGCGCCCGCTCCATCCCCGATCAGCGATCCCTTGAGAGACCTGGCAGCGAAGATCTACATAGAGCTGATTTGTCGCAACGTCGTCGTCACCGAGAACGCCGCCCAGATCAAACCCAACCCGGAGAGCCTCGCCAAAATCAGCTTCAAACTGGCAGAGGCCTTTCAGCGCGTGGGCGTGGAAGTCAAAGCCCCCAGCCTGCCAAAGAATCAGGAATTCGACATGAAGGCCACCGATATTTCTCGTTGGAACGCGGCGAAGCCGTAGGGATGGCGTAGACGATTGCTGGTGACGGATCGCAACTCTTGCTGGAAAAGAGAAAAGCCCGGTCTCCCGGGCTTTTCTCTTTGAGTGCCGGGTTGAACTAGTCGAAATCCGCTAGGCAACCGACACTGCCGTCAGCATTACGCGGGACGGATGTTCGAGGCCTGATCACCCTTGGGACCGGTGGTCACGTCGAACGTGACCTTCTGGTTTTCCTGGAGTGACTTGAAGCCGTTGCCCTGGATTGCCGAGAAATGCGCAAAAAGATCCTTGCCGCCGCCATCCGGAGTAATGAAACCGAAACCCTTCGCGTCGTTGAACCACTTGACGGTACCTGTAGCCATAAATGTACTTTCCTAATAGAAATTGAAATTGGGCGGATTGCCCGAGTGCGGATACTTCAAGAGGAGAAATTAAGGAGATCTGAGGGGTACCGGAAACGGATACAACGGACCAGCAATATCAGCGCTTGGAGAATCCTGCGCCGCCTTTATACGCCCTAATGTCGGCAAGGTCAACGCATTTCGGTGAATGTTCTTAGACCACATTTTTCGGCTCGATCAATGCCAGCGCGCCAAGAATCAGCACGACCGACGCCGCGATCAGGGTCCGATCCATGCCGCGCGGATCGCTGGCGACGATGCTCACCAGTACCGGTCACCGTCTTTGATATAACGCCGCAACCGCCCTACACTTGCGCCTAGGGGGAATCCGGCATGCATGATCTGGTCATTCGCGGCGGCATCGTCGTCGACGGCACCGGCGCGCCGCGCCGCATCGCGGACGTCACGGTCGACGGTGAATCGATCACCGGGATCGGCATGGGGATCGGGCGCGGACGCCGCGAAATCGACGCCAGGGGAATGCTGGTCACCCCGGGCTTCGTCGACATCCACACCCACTACGACGGCCAGGCCACGTGGGATCCCTATCTCACGCCTTCATCCTGGCACGGCGTGACCACGGTCATCTTCGGCAACTGCGGCGTCGGCTTTGCCCCGGTACGCCCGGGTACCGCACCCTACCTGATCAACCTCATGGAGGGCGTGGAAGACATTCCCGGCACGGTGCTGGCCGAGGGCGTGAGTTTCGACTGGGAGTCCTTCCCGGAATACCTCGACGTTCTGGCCGCGGCACCCAAGGTGATGGATGTCGGCGCGCAGATGCCGCACGGGGTGCTGCGCTACTATGTGATGGGCGAGCGCGGGGCCGACCATGCCGAAGTGCCGACCGATGCGGAGATCGTCCACATGGGTGCGCTGCTCGAGGAAGCGCTGCACGCCGGGGCATTCGGGCTCACCACATCGCGCACCATCAAGCACCGCGCACGGGACGGCCGGCTCACACCGGGCCTTTCTGCCGGCGAGCCGGAACTGTTCGGCCTGGCGACGGCGATGAAGCGCGCCGGCCGCGGCGTCATTGAAGTCAATTCCGATTTCGGTCCGGGCGAGTTCAAGGCGTTGCGTGCGGCAGCGGCGGTCGCCAACCGGCCGCTCTCGGTGCTGCTGCTGCAGGTCAACAACGCGCCGGGCCTGTGGCGCGAAACCCGCGCGCAGATCCACGAAGCGCGCAAGTCCGGCCTTTCCGTGAACGGCCAGGTCGGGTGCCGGCCAATCGGCGTGATGATGGGACTGGAAACAACGGCGCATCCGTTTTCCACTCATCCGGCCTGGACCGCGATGGACGGCCTTTCGCCCGCCGCGCGCTTCGAGTGGCTCAAACGCGATCCGCAGTTGCGGCGCGTGCTGGTGGAGGAGTTTCCCGACGACGAGCACACCCGCAACATCGGGCAGGCGTTCGCGCGCACCTACGTCCTGGACGACGCGTACGACTATGAACCGCACACGTCGAACAGCCTCGCCGCCAGGGCGCAGGCGCAAAATCGCAGTCCATGGGCGCTGGCACTCGAAGCGTTGATGGCGAATGAAGGCAAGGGCCTGCTGACACATACCTTCGAGAACTACACCGAGGGCAGCCTCGAAGTGATACGCGAGATGCTGGTGGACGATGCCACCATCATGGGGCTGGGCGATGGCGGAGCGCACGTCTGCACCATCTGCGATTCGAGCTCGCCCACTTTCCTGCTCACCCATTGGGCGCGCGACCGCAGCCGCGGCCAGCAGTTGCCGCTGGAATTCCTGGTGCGCAAGCAGACCCGCGACACTGCGGCGGCCTACGGCCTGCATGACCGCGGCGCCCTTGCACCCGGCTACCGCGCCGACCTCAACGTCATCGACTTCGACCGCTTGCGGTTGTGCAAGCCCGAAGTGGTCTACGACCTGCCTGCTGGCGGACGGCGCCTCACGCAGCGGGCGCAGGGTTACAGGCACACGTTTGTCGCGGGCACCGAAACCCTGTGCGACGACGAGCATACCGGCGCGCTTCCGGGACGGCTGCTGCGGTAGTGCGCCTATCGAGTAACATTGACGTGACGCCGCCGGCAACCGCGGCCGCGTTTCGCATCACTTCGATCAGACATGTCAGAACAGGGCGACTGGGCTTTCCCCGAGGCAGCGCAACCGAACCCCGCAGAGGTCCGCTTCGACCTTGACGCGGCGCTGGACGCCGTCGTCATGCTGCGCGCGGAGGTCCCGGAAGACGCGTTCACCGCCTCGATTCTCGGCACCGAACGCATCGGCAACGGCGTGGTTATCCGCGAGGACGGGCTGGTGCTCACCATCGGCTATCTCATCACCGAAGCGCGCGCGGTATGGCTGACGACCAACAGCGGCGCGGCAGTCGCGGGATATCCGCTGGCCTATGACCAGGTAACCGGTTTCGGTCTGGTGCAGCCGCTCGGCCGGATCGACGCCCCTTTTCTGCAGCGCGGTTCGACCGCGTCGTGCGCGGCCGGTGACGACGTGATCGTGATCGGCCACGGCGGGCGGGCGCACGCACTGAAAGCAAAAGTCATCGCCAAGCGCGAGTTCGCCGGTTATTGGGAGTACGTGCTCGACGAAGCGCTGTTCACTGCGCCGGCACACCCGCAATGGGGTGGTGCGACAGTGGTCGGCAGCGACGGACGGCTGCTCGGTATCGGTTCCCTGGTCATCGAGGAAAGCCACAATGGCCGCAAGGTCCAGGGCAACATGGCGGTGCCGATTGATCTGCTGGAACCGATACTCGAGGACCTGCTCAAGTTCGGCCGCGCCAATCTCCCGCCGCGTCCGTGGCTGGGAATGTACACGATGGAAGCCAACGGGCAGCTCGTGGTTGCCGGAATTGCCGACAACGGTCCGGCGGCTCGTGCCGGCGTGCGCCAGCGCGATCTCGTGCTCGAAGTGGCGGGCAGCCGCGTCACCGCGCTCGCCGATCTGTTTCGCAAGGTGTGGAGCCTGGGGCCCGCGGGCACCGAAATTCCGCTCACGCTGGGACGCGACGGTGATCTGGTGCGCGCGCGGTTGCGCTCCGCCGATCGCAACGACTTCCTCAGAAAACCGCAACTGCACTGACGGGCCCCACCGGTCAGCGGCAGGTGTGAGAATCAGATTGCGCCCGCCGCATCCGGCGGGTCAAGACTGCCGGCCCACGGCTACCTTCATGGCGCCTGTTCGCCACGGCCAGTCACCCTCACGCCAACGCACAGTCGGCGCACGGTCGAATGAACTGCAGTTCCTGCGCAACACCGTGACGATTCTGCCCTTCCTTCGTTTCCTTTTTTCCCGTTGGTTCGCCGGGATTTCTCCGCCGACCGGGCCCGGCTGGCTT
>JBGQGT010000033.1:0-11161 GCA_041497595.1 Gammaproteobacteria bacterium | reverse complement strand
GGGCGTTGCCTTCGCTCAGGGGATGCAGAGCAATCTCGAATGCGCCGCCGCCCATCGCCAGGCTCTGCATCGACGCGGTGACTCTCTTGGCGAAATCCGCCGCTGCTTTCCTGCGGGTCGCAGAGAGCTTCCTGGCGCGTTCCTGCCAGTATGCCGCCGCCTGGCTCTCGCGCTGGCGCAGCGCTTCCGGGTCGAACCCGGTCTCCAGCTCGGCGAGCCGCGCCTTCATTTTCGCCAGACGCTCCGGCATCTGCGGCGGATTCACCCTGAACTTGCGCGACGCCGTGTGCACCGCATCGAGCCGGGCTTCCACCTCGCGCAGCCGCTGCGGGTCCAGATCCAGGCGGCTCTGATAGTGGCGCAGGCTGTAAACCGCCTCCTGCAACTGGATCTGCGCCGGCTCGAGCGCAGCGAGAATTTCTTTCAGCTGCGGGTCGAAATCGGTCATGCCGTCGAGGCGCGAATTCACCGAAGCGACCGCGGCCAGCGTGGACATCTCGCCTTCGGACAGCACCTCCAGGCTGAACTGCACCGCTTCGATCAGGCTGGCGGCGTGCGCCAGCCGCTTGTGCTCCGCCTGCAGTTCCTCCCATTCCTCGGCGCGGAAACCGAGCGCATCCAATTCCTTCACCTGCCACTGCAGTTGCTCGCGCTCAGCTTCCCGGGCCTGCGCATCGGTCTCCAGCGCCAGACGCTGCTGCCGGATGTCCTGCCAGGCGCGGAATGCCGCCGCAACTTCGCGCGCCAGATCGGCGGCGCCGGCGTAGCCGTCCAGAAGGTCGCGCTGCGCGGCCGCGCGCAAAAGCGACTGATGCGCATGCTGGCCGTGGATATCCACCAGGAGTTCGCCGATCTCCTTGAGCTGCTGCACCGTGGCCGGACGACCGTTGACGTACGCGCGCGAGCGGCCGGAAGACTCGATCACCCGTCGCAGCAGGCACGCGCCATCATCGCCGCTGAGATCATTTTCCGCCAGGTAGTCCGAAACGGCGGGCGCCTCGTCGGTCGAGAACTCGGCGCTCACTTCGGCCTTGTCTTTCCCTTCACGCACCTGCCCGGATTCGGCGCGGCTGCCCAGCACCGCGGCCAGCGCGTCGATCAGGATGGACTTGCCGGCACCGGTTTCCCCTGTCAGCACGGTGAAGCCGGGCTGAAATTCGAGATCGAGCTTGTCAACGATGACGAAGTCGCGGATGCTGAGGCTGCGCAACATGGGTGCAGAAAAAACCGGCGGCGATGACCGATCGTCGTTACAGGGTTTCGCTCCAATGGAGCTTTTCCCGGAGCATGTGATAGTAGTTGTGGCCCAGCGGATGGAGCAGGCGGATCGCGTGCGGGCAACGGCGCACGATGACCTTGTCGCGCTCCTGCAGTTCGTAGTGCGAATGGCTGTCGAAGTGCGCGCGCGCATCCGCGGCCTTGTGAATCAGGATTTCGATCACCGACTCGCTGCTCACCACGATCGGGCGGTTCGACAGCGTGTGCGGACAGACCGGGACCAGGCCGATGACGTTCAGGCTGGGATGCAGAATCGGCCCGCCGGAAGAAAGCGCGTACGCGGTCGAGCCGGTGGGAGAGGCCACGATCAGCCCGTCCGAGCGCAGGTTGTAGACGAACTGCCCGTCGATGTGCACCTCGATCTCCATCAGGCTGCCCTCTGCGCCCTTGTTCACCGACACGTCGTTGAATGCCAGCACGTCCAGCACCTGGCGGTCGCCGTTCAACACCGCAGCCTGCAGCAGCATGCGCGATTCGGTGATGAAGCTGCCGTCGAGGATGGAGCCGATGGCCTCGAACATGGTGTCCATCGACAGATCGGTGAGAAAGCCGAGCCGCCCCTGGTTGATCCCGACCAGCGCCACGTTGTAAGGCGCAAAGGTGCGCGCGATGTTGAGCATGGTGCCGTCGCCGCCGATGACGATGGCAAGTTCGGCGGTACGGCCGACGTCTTCGAGCGGCAGTACGGCGTGGTTGTTCTTGCCGATGTGCGCGGCCGTCAGCGGATCGAGCACGATCCTGACGCCCCGTCCATTCAGAAAATCCGCCAGCCGCAGGAGCGGTTCGGCGATTTCGGGGCTCTTGTACTTGCCGATCAGGGCGATGGTCTTGAATGCGCTCGACATGCCCCGAATTAAAGCACATTTCCCTCCGAACCGCCGGTTCCGGAGGCCCTCGCAACGACGGCTACTTCGACCCCGAAAAGCTTTGTAGAATGGCCACATGGCAACGAACGATTCGATCCCGAGCGAACGCGCGCAGATCCTGCTGAAAATGCTGGTCGAGCGCTACATTACCGACGGGCAGCCGGTCGGATCGCGGGCGCTTGCCAGGTTTTCCGGACTCGACCTGAGCCCGGCGAGCATCCGCAACATCATGGCGGACCTCGAAGAACTGGGTTTCATCGCCAGCCCTCACACTTCCGCCGGCCGCATACCGACGCCGCGCGGCTACCGCTTTTTCGTGGACACGCTGCTCAAGGTCAGGCCGCTCGACCAGGTGGAGATCAACCAGCTGGAGGGCCAGTTGCAGCCCGATAACACCCAGAAGCTGGTGTCGCAGGCCTCGCACCTGCTTTCCGATCTCACCCGCTTCGCCGGCGTGGTGATGACGCCCAAGCGCAGGAGCGCCGCGTTCCGCCACATCGAGTTCCTGAGCCTGTCGGAAAAGCGCATCCTGCTGATCATCGTCGCCCCCGACGGCGACGTTCAGAACCGCATCATCCTCACCGATCGCGCGTACAAACCCTCGGAACTTACCGAAGCCGCCAATTTCCTGAATCAGAACTTCGCCGGACTGACGTTCGACGAGATCAAGGCGCGCATCCAGGACGAACTGCGCAAGCTGCGCGAGGACATGACGCGGCTCATGACCCAGGCGCTCGAGGCCAGCACCGAGGTGATGAACCGGAACTCGGAGGATTACGTGCTTTCCGGGGAGCACAACCTGCTGCACGTGCAGGATCTGTCGTCGAACATGGCGAGCCTGAGGCGGCTGTTCGACATGTTCGAGCAGAAGACCAGCCTGTTGCAGCTGCTGGACATCAGCAGCCGCGCGCAAGGAGTGCAGATATTCATCGGCGGCGAATCCGGCCTGGTGCCGCTGGACGAGTGCAGCGTGGTGACCGCACGCTACGAAGTCGACGGCCAGGTGGTCGGCACGGTGGGCGTGGTCGGCCCCACCCGCATGGCCTACGAGCGCGTGATCCCGATCGTGGACATCACCGCCAAGCTGCTCTCGAGCGCGCTCTCACAGCATTGAATATTTGCAGGAAGCACGAGGCCCGAACCAAAATCTCCGGGCGTTGTGCGCACGGCTCAGGCGCGCCTCTCGCCTCTTGCCTCTCGCCTGACGCCTCGCCTCACCCCTCACGCCCATGTCCTTTCTTCCCGAACCCAAGTTCCAGCACGGCACGATCGCCAGGACCGGCATCCTGCTGATCAACCTCGGGACGCCCGCCGCACCGACCGCCAGGGCGGTGAAGCCGTACCTGAAGCAGTTTCTGTCCGATCCGCGCGTGGTCGAGATACCGCGGCTGGTCTGGTGGCCCATCCTCAACGGCATCATCCTCAATATCCGGCCGAAACAGTCGGCCGCGAAGTACGCAAAGATCTGGACCAGGGACGGTTCACCGCTGAAGGTCCATACCGAAAAACAGGCGATGCTATTGAAGGGTTATCTAGGCGAGCGCGTGAAGACCCCGCACAGCGTCGCCTGGGCGATGCGCTACGGCGAACCGTCGATCGGCACTGTCCTGGGCGAACTGCGCAGCCAGGGATGCGACCGCATCCTGGTGCTGCCGCTGTACCCGCAGTACGCGGCGAGCGCCACCGCCAGCGCCTTCGACGCGGTGTTCGATGCAATCAAGAGAATGCGCAATGCGCCGGCGCTGCGGCTGGTCAAGCACTACCATGACCACCCCGGCTATATCGCCGCGCTGGCAAAAAACGTCAACGATTACTGGATGGTGAACGGCCGGCCGGACAAGCTGGTGATGAGCTTTCACGGCGTGCCCCGCTTCACGCTGGATCGTGGCGACCCCTATCACTGCGAGTGCCACGTGACCGGCCGGTTGCTGGCTCAGGAACTGGGGCTCAAGCCGGAGCAATACGTGGTGACTTTCCAATCGCGCTTCGGCCGCACCGAGTGGCTCAAGCCTTACACCATCGATACCATCGGAGCGCTGGGCAAGCGCAAGACTTCACGAGTGGACGTGGTGTGCCCGGGATTCGTATCCGATTGCCTGGAAACCCTGGAGGAGATCGGCATCGAGAACAAGGCCGCCTTCCTCAAGGCGGGGGGCAGGCAATTCCACTACATCCCCTGCCTGAACCAGCGTCACGAATGGATCCAGGCGCTGTCCCGCATCGCCGCGGAAAACCTGCACGGCTGGGCATCCACCGACTGGGATCAGGCCCCGGCACTGCGCGCCGCTGCGGAGAGCCGCACCCGCGCGATTGCGATGGGCGCGAAAAAGTGAGCCCTTCCTCGCGCGAAGTACACCTGAATTCAGGCGGCGCGCGGGCCGGGCTCAGCGTCGGGCCAGGGTTGAAATAGCGGTGGCGGAACCCAATATCCTTGTGGGTGTGGACTCAGGAGGAGTTGATGCAGGACCAGGAAAAAGTGGCGGCCGTGCCGCAGAACGACAATGGCGCGGCCTCGCCGACGGCGGAGGACGCAGCCAATGACGCCCGGGCAGTCGAGACCATGCCGGGTATGGAAGAGTTGCTGAAGAAAGCCGAGCTTGCGGCCCAGGAACACCACGATGCCTGGCTGCGCGCCAAGGCCGAGGCCGACAACGTGCGCAAGCGCGCGCAGACCGACCTTGCCAACGCCCACAAGTACGCCGTCGAGAGTTTCGCCGGCGAACTGCTGGCGGTACGCGACAGCCTGGAGGCGGCGCTCGCTTCCGGCAACGCCGCCACGGATGCGCTGAGAAGCGGCGTGGAGTTGACGCTGAAACAGCTGACCAGCGCGTTCGAGAAATTTTCCATCAAGGAAATCAATCCATTAGGGGAAAAATTCGACCCCCACAAACACCAGGGCATCGGCGTGGCGGAAACCGATGCCGACCCCAATACCGTGGTCAGCGTGCTGCAGAAAGGCTACAGCCTGAACGACCGGGTGATCCGCCCGGCGCTGGTCACCATCGCGAAATCGCGGAACTCTGCTTGATTTTCAAAACGGAAGACCAAATCTTCGCAATCAAAGGCATTTTCACTTTCGAACAAAGGAAAGACCATGGGAAAGATTATCGGTATTGACCTCGGCACCACGAATTCCTGCGTGGCCGTGATGGAGAGCAACCAGCCCAAGGTGATCGAGAACTCCGAAGGCGCGCGCACCACGCCCTCGATCGTCGCCTACATGGAAGACGGCGAGGTGCTGGTGGGTGCCCCGGCCAAGCGCCAGGCGGTCACCAACCCCACGAACACGCTGTTCGCGGTCAAGCGTCTGATCGGCCGCCGCTTCACCGAAAAGGAAGTGCAGAAGGACATCGACCTGATGCCCTACAAGATCATCCAGAACAGCAACAGCGACGCCTGGATCGAGGTGCGCGGCAAGAAGATCGCCCCGCCCGAAGTGTCCGCGCAAGTGCTGCTGAAGATGAAGAAGACCGCCGAGGACTATCTCGGCGAGCCGGTCACCGAGGCCGTGATCACCGTGCCCGCCTACTTCAACGATTCGCAACGCCAGGCCACCAAGGACGCCGGCCGCATCGCCGGGCTGGAGGTCAAGCGCATCATCAACGAGCCGACCGCGGCGGCGCTCGCCTTCGGCATGGACAAGAAGGAAGGCGACCGCAAGATCGCGGTATATGACCTGGGCGGCGGCACGTTCGACATCTCCATCATCGAAATCGCGGTGGTGGACAAGGAACACCAGTTCGAGGTGCTCTCGACCAATGGCGACACTTTCCTCGGCGGCGAGGACTTTGACCAGCGGCTGATGGACTATCTCGCCGACGAGTTCAAGAAGGAACAGGGAATTGACCTGCGCAAGGACGTACTTGCGCTGCAGCGTCTCAAGGAAGCGGCCGAGAAGGCCAAGATCGAGCTGTCGTCGAGCCAGCAGACCGACATCAACCTGCCGTACATCACCGCCGATGCCTCGGGGCCCAAGCACCTCGCGATCAAGATCACCCGCGCCAAGTTCGAAAGCCTGGTCGATGAACTGATCCAGAAGACGGTGGAACCCTGCCGCATCGCCATCAAGGATGCCGGCGTGAAGCTCTCCGACATCTCCGACGTGATCCTGGTGGGCGGCATGACCCGCATGCCGAAGGTCCAGGACAAGGTGAAGGAAATTTTCGGCAAGGAACTGCGCAAGGATGTAAATCCTGATGAAGCAGTCGCAATCGGCGCGGCGATTCAGGCCGGCGTGTTGCAGGGCGACGTCAAGGATGTTCTGCTGCTCGACGTCACGCCGCTCAGCCTGGGCATCGAAACCTTGGGCGGGGTGATGACCAAGCTGATCCAGAAGAACACCACGATTCCGACCAAGGCGCAGCAGGTGTTCTCGACCGCCGACGACAACCAGACGGCGGTAACGATCCATGTGCTGCAGGGCGAGCGCGAAATGGCCGCCGGCAACAAGAGCCTCGGCCAGTTCAACTTGTCCGACATCCCGCCGTCGCCGCGTGGAATGCCGCAGATCGAAGTCGCCTTCGACATCGACGCCAACGGCATCCTGCACGTCTCGGCCAAGGACAAGGCCACCGGCAAGGAAAACAAGATCAAGATCCAGGCCAATTCGGGTCTCAAGGAAGACGAGATCCAGCGCATGGTGAAGGACGCCGAGGCGCACGCCGACGAGGATCGCATGGCCCGCGAACTGGTGGAAGCGCGCAACCAATGCGACGCGCTCATCCACGCGGTGAAGAAATCGCTCACCGAACATGGCGACAAGGTCTCCGCGGACGAGAAGTCCAGCATCGAAGCGGCGATCAAGGCGGCGGAAGAAGCCATCAAGGGCGGCGACAAGGACGCGATCGAGGCCAGGTCCAAGGCCTTGGCGGAAGCGTCGCACAAGCTGGCGGAGAAGATGTACTCGCAGCAGCAGGCGCAGGGCGGTGGCTCCCAGCCTCAGCCCGAATCCGGGGGCGCCAAGCCCGAGGACGGCAACGTGGTGGATGCGGAATACGAGGAAGTGAAGGACCAGAAGAAATCTGCGTGATAGCGTAAAGCGTAAGTCGTGAGGGGTGAGGCGGATTTCCGGCTCACCCCTTGCGTCGTCTGGAAAAGAATAAAGCGACGACCCTGCCAAGAAGGAACTGAATGTCGAAACGCGACTATTACGAGGTGCTCGGCGTAAATCGCGACGCTTCCGAAGAGGCAATCAAGAAGGCCTACCGGAAGCGGGCGATGAAGCACCATCCGGACCGCAATCCGGACAACCCGAAATCCGAGGAGCTGTTCAAGGAGGCGAAGGAAGCCTACGAAGTGCTTTCCGATGCCGGCAAGCGCGGCGCCTACGATCAGTACGGCCACGCCGGGGTCGATCGGCAGGCCGGAATGGGGGCGGGAGCGGCCGGTGCGGGCTTCGGCAGCTTCGCCGACGCTTTCGGCGATATCTTCGGCGACATCTTCGGTGCGGGGCGCCAGCGCTCCAACGTCTACCGCGGCGCCGACCTGCGCTACAACCTGGAGATCTCGCTGGAAGAAGCGGCACGCGGCACCGAGACCCGGGTGCGCATCCCGACCATGGAGGAGTGCGCGACCTGCGGCGGCTCGGGCGCGAAACCCGGCACGCAACCGATGACCTGTCCGACATGCGGCGGCCAGGGACAGGTGCGCATGACCCAGGGGTTCTTCTCGATCCAGCAGACTTGCCCGAAATGCCATGGCAGCGGGAAAGTCGTGCAAAGTCCCTGCGCTACGTGTAATGGCGCGGGCCGGGTCAAGCGCCAGAAGACGCTGTCGGTCAAGATTCCCGCCGGCGTGGACGAGGGCGACCGCATCCGCCTTTCCGGGGAAGGCGAAGCCGGGGTCAACGGCGGCCCGGCGGGCGATTTGTACGTGGTGATCCACATCCGTGCGCACGAGGTGTTCAGCCGCGAGGGCAACGACCTGCACTGCGAGATGCCGATAAGCATCACCAAGGCGGCGCTGGGCGGGGAGATCGAGATTCCGACGCTGGACGGTTACGCCAAGATCAGGATTCCGCCGGAGACCCAGACGGGAAAAGTATTCCGTTTGCGCGGCAAGGGCATCAAGGGCGTGCGCAGCAACGCTTACGGCGACCTGCTCTGCCACGTGGTGGTGGAAACGCCGGTGAACCTCCTGCCGCGGCAGAAGGAATTGCTGCAGGAACTGGAAGAGATCAACGAGCGCGACAGCGGCCGCCACAACCCGCGTGCCAAAAGCTGGATGGACCGCGTGAAGGAATTCTTCGCCGAATAGACGTCGCAACTTCGAAAAAAAAAGGGCCGCTGGTGCGGCCCTTTTTTCATGCTCACGACACCGCGTTACTTGCGGCGCCAGGTCGTACCAGCGGGACCGTCTTCGAGGATGATGCCGGCCGCAAGCAACTCGTCTCGAATGCGATCAGACTCAGCGAAATTCTTGGCGTTGCGGGCAACGTTGCGCCGTTCGATTGACTTTTCCATCTGTTCATCAGACAAACCAGAAGGTGTCGAAACGGTGACGTTTCCGACGCCAGTCTTGGCTTCAACGCCTGTAAGCATCACCGTTACATCTCTGCGCCCCTGCAAGAAATCCACGGGGTCACGCTGAAGTATTCCCAAAACACCGGCGAGTGACTTTAGCAGCGTGGCCGCGATCGAAGACTGCGCGCGATTGACTTCGTTGGCAAGATCGAACAGCACGGCAACCGCTTCCGGGGTATTGAAATCGTCGTTCATCGCCGCGACGAAGCGCGCCGCCTGCGGCTCGTTCCAGTCCACATTGCCGGCCTGCGCCGGCACTGTTTTCAGAGCGGTATAGAGACGGGTCAGCGACTGCCTGGCGTCATCCAGGTGCTGGTCGGAATAGTTCAGCGGGCTGCGATAATGCGCGCGCACGATAAAGAAGCGCACCACTTCGGCGTCGTATTTCGTCAGGATTTCGCGCACGGTGAAGAAATTGCCGAGCGACTTCGACATCTTCTCGTTGTCCACACGCACGAAGCCGTTGTGCATCCAGTAGTTCACGAACGCATGGCCGTGCACGCCCTCCGACTGGGCGATCTCGTTCTCGTGGTGCGGAAACTGCAGATCCTGGCCGCCGCCGTGGATGTCGAAGTGGCTGCCGAGGTAGCGTTCGCTCATCGCCGAGCACTCGATGTGCCATCCGGGCCGCCCCTTGCCCCAGGGCGAATCCCAGGCCGGCTCGCCCGGCTTCGCCGATTTCCACAGCACGAAGTCGAGCGGATCGCGCTTGTTGGCATCGACTTGCACGCGCTCGCCGGCGCGCAGTTCGTCAAGCGTCTTGCCGGACAGCTTGCCGTAGCCGGGAAATCCGTGCACCGAGTAATACACGTCGCCGTTCTGTGCCTGGTAGGCCAGGCCCTTGTCGATCAGCGCGGCGATAAGCGTGACCATCTGCGGGACGTTGGCGGTGGCGCAGGGTTCGATATCGGGCTTGTCCACGCCGAGCGCAGCCGCGTCCTGGTTCATCGCCTCGATGAAACGCGCGGTCAACTTGTCGATGGGTTCGTTGTTCTCGGCGGCACGCTTGATGATCCTGTCGTCGATGTCGGTGATGTTGCGTACATAAGTGGTGTCGAAGCCGCCGGCGACCAGCCAGCGCTTGACCAGGTCGAACACCACCATCACCCGCGCGTGGCCAAGGTGGCAGTAGTCGTACACGGTCATCCCGCACACGTACATTCCCACCTTTCCGGCGAGAATCGGGGTAAAAGTCTCCTTGGCGCGGGTGAGCGAGTTATAAATCTTCAGCATCGGGAATCATTCCGGGTCGGGTGCACGGCGCCGCCAAACGGGGCCGGCAGGCCTGGGCGCACTTAGATTGTCGAACAGGGCGCCCTGCTGATAGAATCTACTATTATTTACAATAACCTACCGTTTCTTATTGAGGTAAAGTTTAGCACATGAGCCGATTGCAATCCGCAGCGCTGGGCGCCGCACTGCTCGCACTTGCACTGCAGTGCGGACTGGCGGTCGCCGACAACTACGAGGATGCCAGCCGTTTGTTCAAGCAGGGCAACCACGCGGCCGCGCTGGAAAAAATCGAGGCCGCGATCGCCGCCAATCCGCGCGACGCGCGCGCACGTTTCCTCAAGGGACTGATCCTCACCGAACAGAACAAACCGAACGACGCGATCAAGGTGTTCACGGCTCTGACCGACGATTACCCGGAGTTGCCCGAACCCTACAACAATCTTGCCGTCCTGTATGCCTCGCAGGGGCAGTACGACAAGGCGCGCAAATCGCTTGAGATGGCGATCCGTACGCATCCGAGTTACGCCATCGCGCACGAGAACCTCGGCGACGTGTACGCCAAGATGGCGAGCGAAGCCTACGACAAGGCGTTGCAGCTGGACCGCGGCAACGCCGCCGCGCAAACCAAGCTGGCGATGATCAAGGACCTGTTCTCCGGCAGCGTGGTGCCGGGCAAGGGGACTACGCAGGCGGGCGTAACCGAAGCCACGGTTGCGACCGCGGCAACACCCGACCCAAAGGACAAGAAGCAGCCGTCGCCGAAGCCGCCTGCGCCGGGCAAGGCGGAAACCGAGGCGGTGCTCGCTGCGGTGAAGGGCTGGGCCGAGGCCTGGTCGGCGAAGGATGCGGATGCGTACCTCGCCCACTACGCGCCCGCCTTCCAGGTACCCGGCGGCGAGCCGCGCGCGGCCTGGGAAGCCACCCGGCGCGATCGCATCACCAAGCCGAAGTCGATCGAAGTCACGGTGGGCTCGCCGAAAGTCTCCTTCGACGCGAATAGCAGGGCCATCGTGAGCTTTCGCCAGGGTTACAAGTCCGACACGCTGGACACCTCTGGCGCCAAGACGCTGACGCTCACGAAGAACAACGACCGCTGGCTGATCGTCCAGGAAAGAATGAACTAGTGTCCTGTTCCGCTAATTCGTGGGACACGTGCGAATCTTGGAATGCAGGCTTCATATCCATTTGACAACAATCCATCATCGATCGGAAAACCCGCGAAATCGGCGTCAGGCAAGGCGCGAGTCCTTGACAGTGGCGGGG